>MGUO01000303.1:8696-22042 GCA_001800015.1 Elusimicrobia bacterium RIFCSPHIGHO2_02_FULL_57_9 | reverse complement strand
CGATATCGGGCAGCACCCCGCGGTTTTGAGTCGAGCCGCCGGAAATCCGGTAAAATTTTTGAATAGTGAGCTTGACCGCTCCCGGCTTGAAGGTTTTCAGCGCCCCGGGCAGATACTGGGACAGTTCCACGATGGATTGTACCGTGCCCTTGCCGAAGGTGCTCTTCTCGCCGACCACCACCGCCCGGCCGTAATCTTGCAGGTTGGCGGCCAAAATCTCGGAAGCCGAGGCCGAAGCCCGGCTGGTCAGCACCAGGAGGGGGCCGTTATAGGTTACCGATGGATCGGAATCCCGCAATATTTTGATAAGGCCGCGAGCGTCCTTGATCTGAACCACGGGGCCCTCTGGAATGAAAAGACCGGTCAAAGCCACGGATTCGGAGAGAGAGCCCCCTCCATTGCGGCGCAGGTCCAAAATCAGCCCGGAGATTGCTTCCTTCTTGAGAGCGGCGATAAGCTTTTCCACATCACGCGTCGTGCTTTTAGATTCAATGACCGACTTCATGTCGGCGTAAAAAGACGGCAGATCGATAACTCCGATTTTGGTCTTCTTGCCGAAAAGCGAAGTTTCGATGATTTTAGCCCTGGCTTCCTGATCGGTCAGCTTGATCTCGTCGCGGACAATGGTGATCACGACCCGGGTGGACGGGTCGATAGCGTCGGCCGGAATCACCCGCAGGTGCACGGTGGTTCCTTTCTCGCCCCGGATGATCTGAACCAGCCGGTCAAGCTTCATGCCCACGGCCTCAACCCAGGGTCCCTCGCCTTGGGAGATGGCCTCGATGCGGTCGTTGGGCTTCAGCCTCTTGTCCTTGTCCGCCGGCCCTCCGGAAACCAAAGAGACTATTTTGGCGTAGCCGTCCTCGGAGCGCAGCACCGCCCCGATGCCGACCAAGGACAGCTTCATGCTGATGTTAAAATTCTCCATCTGAGGCGCCGCCATGTAGTCCGAATGCGGATCGTAGGCGTGGGTTAAGGCGGTCAGGTAGCTTTGCAGCACGTCGCTGGCGTCGAATTCGCGGTAGCTGCGCAAAAGACGCTCGTAGCGGAGATTGACGGTTTTAACATGCTCCTCGGGCTTGGTTTTATTGAGCCGTTCCTGCAGCAGCTCGTATTTAACGCGCAGACGCCATAGATTTTTGGCTTCCTTGGCGGAGGCGGGCCAGGGCAGTTCATGCCGGTCTATGATCATGCTTTCGTTGCTGTCGAAAGAAAAACCGGCGGCGGTATACTTGCGGACCAAGATCTCGCGCTCCCCGATTCTCCTAAGGAAGCGGTTAAAAATCTCGAAGGCCGGACTGATGTCGCCTTCCTTAAGCATGTCGCCGAGCTTATCGCCGTAGTGGGCGGTGAACTCATCGATGTCGGCCTTCTCGAATATCATGTGATTGTAATCGAAGGACTCAAGAAAGTTGCGCAGAACCTGCTGGGAAGTCTTGGCATCCAGGGGGTGGTGGTTATAGTGGCTTTGCTCCACAATGCGCGCCACCATCTGCCCGATAATCGGCGCTGCGGGGCCCTGCTGAAGGACCTCGACGGCGGCCGTGCCCAGGCCCCCATACAAGATCGTTGCGACGACTAGGGCTATTCCGAGCAATTTTTTGTTTTTTGAGAGCATGGAAACCGGTTCGGCCTTTGCAGCCGCATCCACTCGAACCGGGCATCCCTATTATAACAGGATTCCCAAATTCCGCCAGTCTCGATTAGGTAAAAACCTGGTATCGTTAAAGTCCGGGGGGGCTATTTGGCCACCAGTCCCTGCATTTCTTTGAAGAAATCCAGGGCTTTAGGCAGTTCTTTGTAAGGTATGCGGACGCCTTTTTTGGACCAACCTTTGTAATCACGGTCCTCCACCCATTCGCGCAGGTCTATGCCTGTCGCATCTTTGAATATCGTGATGCGCAAAACGAGTTCGATGCCCATGCGTTTGGGGAAGCGACCGAGCTCTTTTTCCTCGAGGGCGGCCGGTTCCTTGGGCAGTTTGGCAAGCGCCCCGATCAGTCCCTCTAAAATCGCCGGATTCATGGTCACGCCGGATTTGGTGGGTCCCGAGTAGTTATCGCCCTTAACGAATGTGCGCACCGAGCCGTATTTATAGCCCTTGTATTCGTCGACGTAAAATTTAAGTTCGCTGGAATCGGAAATAGGGAGGGTGCCTATCTCTTTTAAGGGCTTAAACTCGCGCGCTCCGGCCATATCAGCTTCATAGTATCAAAATATTTTTAAAAGGGGCAAAAAGTTATAATAAGCCCCCATGTTGGGCCTATTGCTGATCGCGGCGCTGTTGATATTCATCAACCTGCTCTTTGTTTTGATGGAATATGCCTTGGTCCGTATCCGCCCCTCCGGCATAGAGCTTTTAGCCCGCAAGGGCCTGCGTAGCGCGCAGCGCGTCCAGGAGATGCTGGCCCACTTGGATGATTATCTGGCCGCAATCCAAATCGGCATTACTTCGGTGGCGTTGGCGCTTGGCGCTTTTGCCGAACCCGGGATTTCCGCGTATCTGGGAGCCGTTTTTGAGCATTATCTAGGAGATATGCCGGATGCGGCCGTGCGTGCCGGGTCGTTTGCCCTGGCTCTTGGGTTTCTGACCTATTTTCAAATCGTCATAGGGGAATTGGTGCCCCGGGCCATAGCGATCCAGAAGGCCGAAGCCATCGTTTTGTGGGGTTCCCTGCCCCTTAAGCTGTTCGCCAGCTTCTGCCGGCTGCTCATTAGGGCGATGTCCTCAAGTTCTCGGGCGATACTGCGATTTGCGGGATTTAAACCGGCAGCGCAGGCGGAAATGCCTATTTCGGAAGAGGAGATGCGCATTTTATTGGGGGAGACCCAGGAGCGGGGAACCCTGCCGTTGGAGCGCCTGCTGCTGCTTGAAAACCTGTTCGATTTCGGCTCAGCCAAGGTCTCCGAGACTATGATTCCACGGGAAAAGGTGGTTGCGCTTTCAGTCAAAAAATCATGGGAGGAAAACTTTGAACTGATCCGTTCGCGCCGCTTTTCGCGCTATCCCTTATGCGAGGGCGGGCTTGATTCCTTGATAGGCATGGTCCATGTCAAGGATATACTGCTGAAATACGAGCCAGGCGCGCCGGTTGATCTTAAGCGCCTGCGGCGGGAGATCGCCGAGGTGTCGGAAAGCGACTCCTTGGAGAAGCTGATCAAGTATTTCCCGGATAAGGGCATTCATATGGCGGTGGTGCGCAACGGCATGGGCCATATCAGCGGCATTTTGACTCTGGAGGACATGATCGAGGAGCTGATAGGCGAGGTGCATGACGAGTTCGACCTTCCGCAGGCCTGGTCCTTGATGGATGTTTTGCCGTCCTCGGGTGTCGCCGTCAATTTGCAGGCCGCCGACCGCCGCGCGGCTTTAACCCAGCTGCTTTCCCTTCTGCTCGCGGCCAACCCCCAGTTAAAGGAACAGGAGGCTTTTCAAGCGGTTTGGGAGCGGGAGATGAAGTTTTCCAGCGCCGTGGGCCGCGGCGTGGCCGTGCCTCATGGAAGATTATTAAGTCTCGACCGCCCGCTGCTGGCGCTGGGGCGTTTTGCCAAGCCGGTGCCTTTTCCCGCGCCCGATACTATCCCGGTCCGTCTGGTCTTTTTAATATTGACCCCGGCCGCCGTCCCGGTCATGCAGCTGAGGGTTCTGGGGCGCATCGCCTCCTTGATTAGCAACGAAAATCTGCGCCGCCGGCTTTTGCGGGCCAAAACCGCGGACTCCATGTACGAAATCCTGCGCACGGCCGATACCTTGCTGGCGGCTTAACGCAGCCCCCGGGCGCATTTTGATATCATGTTAAGGTATGTCTTGCTTATCCGGGGCCGGGAGGTTCCTCAGGGCCTGCCGGCGCCAGCCTGTTGACCGCGTTCCAGTTTGGTTCATGCGCCAGGCCGGCCGTTATATGAAGGAATACCGCGCCTTGCGCGAAAAATATTCCATTCTGCAAATAGCAAAAACCCCGGAGCTGGCCTGCGCGGTCACTCTTCAACCCATCAGCGCCATGCCGGTTGACGCGGCGATTATTTTCGCCGATTTGCTGCTGCCGGTCGAGCCGATGGGGTTTAAACTGCGTTTTGGCCCGGGTCCGATCATCGATAATCCCGTCCGCAGCCCGCAAGCCGTGCGCAGGCTCAAGGATTTTGACCCGGCCCAAGGCCTTTCCTGCGTCATGTCGGCCATACGCTTGTCCCGACGCGAGTTGGGGGATATCCCTCTTATCGGTTTTGCCGGCGCGCCCTTTACGGTCGCCAGCTACCTCATTGAGGGGGGGGCTTCGCGCGATTTCATAAAAACCAAGGCTTTTATGCATGAACAGCCGAAATCCTGGGACCTGCTGATGCGCAAGGTGCGCCGAATCACGGTGGATTATCTTAAAGCCCAGATCGCGGCGGGAGCCCAAGCCGTGCAGCTTTTCGACAGCTGGATCGGGGCGCTCTCGCCCGCGGAATATCGCAGCCATGTCTTGCCGCATTCGCGCTTCGTGCTGCGGGCCCTAAAAGGCCGGGGAGCGCCCTTGATTCATTTCGGCACCGGAACCTGCGGCTTTTTGGAAGAGTTCGCTTCTGCTGGGGGCGATGTGATCGGGGTTGACTGGCGCGTTGATTTATCCGCGGCCTGGCGCCGCATAGGCCCTCGGGCCATTCAAGGCAATTTGGATCCGGTCTTATTAATGGCGCCTAAGCCCGTGCTTAAAAAAGCGGTGCGGGAGATTTTAAAGCAGGCGGCCTGGCGCCGCGGATTTATATTCAACCTGGGCCACGGCATCCTGCCCGCAACGCCTGCCGCCCATGTGCGTTGCGTGGTGGATTGGGTGCATCAATGGAATTGGCAGGCCAATTAGCATGATCTCGACGCCGGTTTCCCATTCCTCCGTTCCCAAGGTCGTTATCCTGGGCGCCGGCGTTTCCGGCTTATCCGCCGCCTATGAGCTGACGCGCCGCATGGAACGCGAGCGCCTTAAAGTGGACATCACGGTTCTTGAGGCTTCCCAATACGTGGGCGGCAAGGTAAAAACCGAGACGGCGCAGGGTTTTATCTTCGAAGCCGGTCCGGATTCTTTCATCACGGCCAAGCCCCATGCCTTGGAATTAATCTCGGAGCTTGGCCTCTCGGAACAATTGCTGCCCACCAATCCTGGGCCGCAAACCGTTTACGTTTATTCCGCCGGCCGGCTGCGGCCGGTGCCGGAAGGCGCGGGCCTGGCGCCCGGGCGCTTATGGCCTTTTTTAAGTTCCGGGCTGTTTAGCTGGAAGGCCAAGCTGCGCCTGGCTTGCGAGCCTTTGGTGCCTAGGGCTACCGGCGAGCCGGATGAATCCATCGCCGCCTTTATCCGGCGCAGGCTGGGGCCCGAGATCCTGGAAAAAATGGCCGGACCCATGCTGGGCGGCATTTATGCGGGAGACTGCGAGAATTTAAGCCTGCAAAGCACTTTCCCCCAGCTTAAGGAGATGGAACAGCGCGGCGGTCTTATCAAAGCCATGGGCAAGGCGCGGCGCCCGAGCTCCGGCGATAAGACCATGTTTATGACCCTGCGCGGCGGCTTGGCGTGCTTAACCGAAAGCTTGGCTTTGCGATTGCCTTCAGGGACCGTGCGCACCGGCGCGACGGTCCGCAAATTGGAACGCGGCGGCGGGTTTTGGCAGGTGCGCACCTCGGATGGGGTTTTAACGGCCGATGCCGTTATTTCCGCCTTGCCCGCCCCTATTCTTGCCCAGGCGGCTGACGACCTGGATTTTGAGCTGGCTTCCGTGTTAAAAGAAATCCCGTTTGTTTCCACGGCCACGGTTTCTCTGGTTTTTGAATCGCGGGATTTTTCACCCGCGCTGCGCGGCTTCGGATTTTTGGTTCCAAGGGAGGAAGGCAAGAAAATCGTGGCGGGAACTTATTCCTCCGCCAAGTTTCCGGGCCGGGCGCCGGAAGGGCAGGTTTTGCTGCGCTGTTTCTTGGGTGGAGCCGGGCGCGAGGAGATAGCCGAGGCCGATGAAGAATCCATCAGCTCGTGCGCCCTGTCGGAAATGCGGGAGATTTTTAAATCACCCGCCCTCAAGCCCCGGCGCGCGCGCGTATTTAAATGGCCCAAGGCCAATCCTCAATATACCGTGGGCCATGGTTTGCGTCTTAAGCGCATAGAATCCTGCTTGCGCGGGCATCCCGGCCTGGTTCTGGCCGGCTGCTCTTATTACGGCGTGGGCCTCCCGGATTGCATACATTCCGGGAGGCTGGCGGGAGAACGGATTTTTAATTCCATGTTAAGGAGGCGGTATGTTTGATTTTTCCGTTGTAAATCAGGACATGCTCAAAATCGTCACCGCGCTGGTGCTTGGCTCGGTGATCGGTTTGGAGCGCGAGGTCAGCGACAAGGCGGCCGGCCTGCGTACGAATATTCTGATCTGCGTGGGGGCGACCTTATTTACGATTTTATCGCTCAAATTCACCAACGACGCCGCGCGCATCTCGGCCCAGATCGTTTCCGGCATAGGTTTCCTCGGCGCGGGAGCCATCATGCGCGAGGGGGAGCATGTCACGGGGCTGACCACGGCCGCCACCATCTGGACGGTCGCCGCCATCGGCATGGGCGTGGGCTACGGCTTCTGGGCCTTGGCCGCCTGGGCCGCCCTGCTGGTTCTATTCATCCAGCTGGCCTTTACCCAGCTCGATATTTTGATCGATACTTGGCGCATGCGCCACACCTTTCGCATCATTTCCAAGCTTGACGACAAGAGCCTGCATGAGATCGGTTCCATATTCCGCGGGTCGCACGTTCATGTTCTGCGCCGCAAGCTCATGAAAAGAAGCAATCTTTACTACAGCGAGTGGTACACCAAGGGTGGGCGTGGCGACCATGAAAAAGTTTTGGAGCGGCTGCTGGAGTCCAAGGAAGTCCTGGATTTAAGTTATTGAACATACAAAGGGTTTCGGACACGCTCGGCAGGCTTAAGGCGCCCGCCTTTAGGCTGGAGCAGCTGCGCCGGGCCGTTTTCAGGGAAACCTCGGCTTCTTACGAGGAAATATCGGTTCTGCCGGTTTCCCTGCGCCAGGCCTTGGGGCAGGCGGGTCCCCTGCTCTCCGTTTCAGCCCAAGCCGTCCTGGTTTCCGGCACGCAGCGCGCTCACAAGGCGAGCCTCAAGCTCTGCGACGGCCAGGAAGTGGAAACCGTGCTTCTGCGCCCAAGCCCTACCCGCTGGACCACCTGCATTTCCTGCCAAGTCGGCTGCGCCATCGGCTGCACTTTTTGCGCCACGGGGCTTATGGGGTTTTCCCGCCACTTGACCCCGGAGGAAATAACGGACCAGGTGCTTTTCTGGCGCCAGTACATGAAGCAGCGGGGGCTGGAAGGCAGGCTGGATAATGTCGTCTACATGGGGATGGGCGAGCCCTTCGCCTGCTATGACAACGTTTCCGAGTCGCTTAAAATTCTCATGGACCAGCGGCAGTTTGCCGTCGGCGCCAGGCATATTTCGGTATCAACCTCGGGGTTGGTGCCCCAGATCGAGCGTTTCGGCAAGGATTTTCCGCAGGTTAATTTGGCCGTTTCCCTGCACGCGGCCGACGACGAACTGCGCGACAGGCTTGTTCCCATTAACAGGGCTTATCCCCTCGCCCGGCTGGGCAAAGCCCTGAGGACCTATTTGCGCTCCAGCTCCCGCAAGGTTTTTCTAGAATACGTGCTTTTACGCGGGGAAAACGACCGCCCCGAGGACGCCGAACGCCTGATTCAGTACGTCAAAAGCCTGGGGCCTCTGGAATTGCTGCACGTAAATTTGATTTTATTCAACCAGACCGAGACCCGGCATGGGGCCTGCAGCGAAGAGTCGGCCCGCGTTTTTCATAAGCGGTTGCGCAATGCGGATATCCGCGCCACCGTGCGTCAAAATTTGGGACGGGACATTCAGGGAGCTTGCGGGCAGTTGATAGCGCAAGCCAAGCATTAGCGTCCTGTCGGGAGATTTATGAACGAACCATCAGGCAACGGCATTAATCAAGAGGAAATACATAAGCAGTTGCTTGAGCGGAAAATGCTCAAGGGCCGCCCCTCGCGCGCCCGCTATAACAAGGTGCACGCCACACTGGAGCGCAAGTGGCGGCGACGGGAGCTCAAGTCCGATCGCATGATGCGGGAAATCGTCGATGAGCTTTGGGAGCAGTTCGCCGGCAGCCCCTATTCCTGGTGTGGGTTTTATCTCTGGGGCCCTTCCGGCCGGGAACTCATATTAGGTCCTCACCGGGATAAGCCGTGTTGTTCGCCTTTATCGTTAGACGGGGTTTGCGGAAAAGTCGCCCAATCAGGGGAGAGCATGATCGTGCCGGACGTCAAAGTCTTGGGCGGCGCTTATGTCGAGTGCGATCCAAGCACCGTTTCCGAAATCGTCATGCCCGTCTTTGATCATAAAGGGAAGATCGTGGGCGTTTTCGACGTCAACAGCGCCGAGAAAGACGCTTTCAACGACATGGACCAACGCTGGCTGGAGCGTATTCTTAAGAGCTTTCAGGAAGTCGGCAGGCCGGAATAAAGCCGCCCCTACGTTAGGAGAGATAACGTAAGGGCGGGCTCCTGTTGTTGCTCTGTTGCCGTACTTGGTTGTCTTGCCGTTGTACGCGCCGTCGTTGAAGTTTATGGCATCAGTATCACAAAAAAATTGCGGGAGTATGAATAAATTGTTACGAATAACGGCAGCTGGCCTTCGGCCGGTTCCGCTCGCCTGAAAGGCGAGCGGTTATTATTTTAGTAGTATTAATCCAATGGCCCACATAAGCCTATTTCTTCTCTTTCCATTGCTCTCAGGTCTCGCCTGCGCGCAGGCCCTCGTTGAGGCTCCCGCTCAGGCCGAAACCAAGGAGCCGGTCAAAACCGATGCGGCGATCATCAGCAGCTTGGTCGATTTACTGGAGAACAAGGATCGTTTTAGGGTCGATTTGTCCAAAGCCGAGGGCACGCCCTTGGGTGAGATTTTAACCGTGGGTTCGCCGATCGGTTACAATCTGCGCAATCGTTTCCTTAACACCGGCATCCCCTTGGCCGAAGCCCTTTCCCGCAACGCCGATCCAGTATTCCGAGAGAAGCTCGTGACCTTGGCCCGCTGGGATTCCAATCCGGAAACCCGCTCCGCCGCCTTAATCGCGGTGGCCCAGGCCCGGGAGCTCAAGGATTTGGTCATATTCCGGGAAGCCCTGGTGCATTTAAATCCCGCCGTGCGTTTCGGCGCGCTTGAGGCCTTGCAGGTTTGGGGCCAGGGCCATCCGGCTAAAGCCATTCCCTTGCTTTCCGCGGCCTCGGATAAAGATTACGAGCCGATTCTCAAGGTTTATGCGGCCGCAGGCGTGGCGCGCTTGGGAGATGAGTCGGGCCTGACCCGGCTGCGTCGTTTTTTAGACGACGGCAGTTGGTTGGTGCGGGCCATGGCCGGGCGCTATTTGGGCGATTTCGGGAGAGCCGAGGATTATGACACCTTGGTTTCCCGCATCGGGCGCGAGTTAAACAACGATTTCGTTGTGGCGGAATACTGCATCGCGGCGTTAAAGCTCTTTCCCAAGAAAAAAGCATGACTAGGTTCGGAGCCTTGCTGTTGACGACGTTTCTGGCCCAAGGCTCTTGGGCGGCTCCGTCCGCCTTGCCGGACAGCGGCTCTGTTTTGCAATTAGAGCCCTTGGTCATCACCGCCCCGCGCTTGAAACTCCCCGAAGGAGCTCCTCTCGATCCGCAGATCAATCTGCATTTGCTCAGGCTTTTGCGCCAGCGCCAGGACGCGCGGCCCGATTCGCAGGCGCTGCTCGACGCCTCCATCGGCAACCTTAACAAGCTTTCCACTCTCAGCGGCTACAACCTAAAAACCCGCTACACCGAGTTGGGCTTTTTGCTCACCGAAGGCTTGGCCGGGGTCAAGGATTTCGATCTGGCCAGCGAACTCGAAAAAACCGGGCGCATGGGCAAAAACGTGCAGACCCGCGCCGCGGCCATGGTGGCCCTGGCTTACTCCAAGGATTTGCGCTATTTAAATCTTTTTCAGGGCTCGCTGCAGGATTCCAACGTCACCGTCCGCTTCGGGGCTCTTGAGGCCCTGCTCATTTTAGGCGATCCCGCGGTGCAATTCTTGGTGGGAAACGCGGCGCGCGGGGATCTTTCCCGCTCCCTGCAGATTTACGCGGCCGCGGGACTGTGGAAGATGGGCGATATCCATGGACGGGAAATACTGCTCAAATATTTCCGGGATTCCGACTGGTTTTTAAGGGCGATAGCGGCGCATTATCTGGGCGAACTGGGGGGGGCTGACGAATATCGCAAGCTTCTCCTGGAGCTCGGCAACGAGACGCACCCGGCCGTCAAGGCAGAACTTGGCTCGGCCTTGCTGCGCCTGCAGCGGTTTAAAGACTAAGAGTTCCCCAGAGGAGAATTATGAACCTGTCCTTTTTAAACACTCTTGCTCTAACCGGCGGCGACTGGGTTATATGGGGTCTTTTGCTCTGCTCGGTGGCGGCGATCGCCGCTATTATCGAAAGAGGCCTTTTGCTGTTCCGGGAAGAGAAGAGCTTCGATGAGTTGCGCGCCGCCCTTATGGGACAGTTCGGCCAAGACCTGGGCCTGCTGGAAAAAACCGTGCGGCGTTTTGACGGGGCCGCGGGGCGCATCCTGGCTGCGGCCCTGGCCCAGGCCCATCACGGAGCCGCCGGCGTCGAGGATCTTTTAGTCGCGGCCAGTCTCGATGAAAAAGGCAAGCTTGAGCGGCGGTTGCTTCTGTTGGGAACCTTGGGCAACAATGCCCCCTTTATCGGCCTTTTCGGCACAGTCCTCGGCGTGATTAAGGCCTTCCATGATTTGTCCCAGAGCGGTTCGGGGCCGGAGGTGGTGATGCAAGGCCTTTCCGAGGCCTTGATCGCCACGGCGGTCGGCCTTTTCGTGGCTATTCCCTGCGTGGTCAGCTACAACTATTTTCAAAAGAAGGTCAGGGAGCTGCTGTCCGGAACGGAGTCGCTGGGGCGCTTTATTTTGGCCCAAATCCGTTCGGGCCAAACCGTGCGCTCCAAATAATATTTATGCAGGCCGCCACCAACGACGAAGGTCCCATCACCGGCATCAACGTCACGCCGTTGGTCGACATTATTCTGGTCGTACTGATCGTCTTCATGGCGACCGCTCCGCTTATCACACGCCGCGCGCTCAAGGTGGATGTGCCCAAGGCGGCCCATCATGAGAAGGCGGCCACCGAAGCCCTGCAGATCGTCTATAACGCCAAGCGCGAAATTCTCTTCCTGCGACAGCGGGTCAGCCCGGATGAGCTGATGCGCCGCCTTTCCGCCGCCTCGGCCGCGTCCCCCGAGCTTCATGTCACCATGACGGCGGATAAAAGCCTGGATTACGGCGCGATCGTGGAACTGCTCGACTTAGTCCGCGGCGCCGGGGTGCGCAAAATCGGCCTTGAAGTCGTCCGCAAGTGACGCGCCGGTGAGAGTCGCCGCCCCGTCATTTAGCCGCTGCCTCGAAATCTCGGCGGTTCTGCACCTGAGCTTCTTTCTGCTCGCTCGCGGCCTGTCCAGCCGCAGTTTCCGCACGCCGGTGGAGGTGGATTTAACCTATCCATTCATCGGCTCCGGAGCGGCCAAGCTGGGCGCGCCCAAGAGCCTGGCCCCCGACGCCAAGGGCCCGGTGCTGCCCGCCGAAACTCCCGCCACCGAGCCGGCCAAGCCGCAGCCGCCGAAGGATTGGGTTTTGCCCGGTCCTAGGACCCAAACCATGGAAAAGCCCGCGCCGCCGCCTCCCACCCCGGGCGGCACGCAGGCCGCAACGGGAACCTCTCCTTTGTCTGGCGGTTTAGGCGAAGGAGGCGACTATGGCGTGTCAAACGGCATCGGCGACGGCGGGGCGCCGCTTTCAATCATGCCGCGCCTGCTTAATCGGGACGAAGTGCTCAGGAATTTGCGGCGTTTTTACCCTGAAAAAGAGCGCCGCGCCGGGCGCGAGGGAACCGTCTTGGTCAATATTCATATCGGCGCCGACGGGCTGGTCGGCGGCGCCGATGTGGTGGTGTCGGCTGGAGCGGCTTTCGATGCCGCGGCTAAGGGAGTAGCCAAGCTGATGCGCTTTTCACCCGCCATCGGCAGAAGCGGGCAGCCTGTGGGGGTTAAAATCAGCCAGTCCATGGTTTTTCAGTTAAGCGATTAAATTCCATGGCCTCCCTTGTCGAAATTTCCAGGTTGGTCAAGGATTTCGGAGCCTATCGGGCCATCGATGATTTAAGTTTTTCCATCGAGCCCGGCGAAATCGTCGGTTTATTGGGACCCAACGGAGCGGGCAAAACCACGCTCATTCATATGCTGCTGGGCCTGATTCTTCCCACCCAAGGCCGGATCAGTCTTTTCGGCATGCCCATGCCGGAAGAGCGGCAAGCGATTCTCCAACGGGTTAATTTTTCCTCGGCCTACGTGCAAATGCCCATGTCGCTGACCCCGCGCCAGAATCTTAAGGTCTTTGCCCGCCTCTACGGTGTCGAACGCCCGGACCAGCGGGCCGAGGCATTGCTGCGCCGCATGGAAATTTATGATATGGCCGACCGGCGCACGCGCGCCCTCTCTTCCGGCCAGTTCTCGCGGCTTTCCTTGGCCAAGGCGCTTTTAAACGATCCGCAGCTTCTGCTCCTCGATGAACCCACCGCCAGCATGGACCCGGACATCGCCGAAAAAACCCGCGCCATACTTAAGGAAATACAAAAAGAGCGCGGCATAAGCATGCTTTACACCTCGCATAATATGCGCGAGGTCGAGATCATGGCCAGCCGCGTGCTGTTCATGCACCGGGGAAAGTTCGTGGCCCAGGGCAGCCCCAAGGATTTGATCGCCCATTTTGCGGAACCGGATCTTGAAAAAGTTTTTCTGAGACTGGCGCGGCAATGATGACGACTGCGGCGGGCAGCCTTCGGCGCATGGAGGCGGTGCTTCTGCGGCATCTCTATCTTTATCCCCAAAGCCTTTCCCGTCTTATGGAGATTTTCTACTGGCCGGTTCTCGATTTGCTGGTTTGGGGATTTTTGGCGGTGTATATTTCGCGGAACCCCGGCTCCGTGAGCCATTGGGGGGCTTTTTTGCTGGGCGCGATGATTTTATGGGATATTTTGTTTCGCTGCCAGCAGGCGGTGTGCCTTTCGTTTCTGGAAGAGGTATGGTCGCGCAATTTGCTCAATCTTTTCGCCAGTCCTCTTTCACCGCAGGAGTTTTTAGCTTCGACCATGCTTTTATCCCTGGTTAAATTTTTTATGGCCGCTGCGGTCACCGTCTCCCTGGCTTGGGCGCTGTACTCCTTTAATTTATTCCAAATAGGCTTGTGGCTGATCCCGTTGGTTTTCAATCTTATCGTGAT
>MGUO01000303.1:0-8685 GCA_001800015.1 Elusimicrobia bacterium RIFCSPHIGHO2_02_FULL_57_9 | reverse complement strand
GCGCTACGGCGAGAGAGCCGAGGTGTTGGCCTGGGGATTGGGCCTGCTGATTCAGCCCTTCGGCGCGGTTTTCTATCCGGTCTCGATCTTGCCGGGACCTTTTCAGATTGTCGCCTATGCGCTGCCTTGCACTTATGTGTTCGAGGGCATGCGCCAGGTGATTTCCACGCAAACCATGTCTTCTTCCTATCTCGTTATTGCGTTTGGCCTCAACGCTGTTTATTTTAACGCGGCTTGGCTCTTTTTCAAGTTCATGTATCGCCGGGCTCAGGAGCAGGGCCGGCTGACCAAGCTGGGGGAGTGATTTTATTCGGCCTTAAGAATCTTCGCTAATTGCTCGCCGTAGCGCCGACGCTTAAGCTCGCTTAGGCCGCGCAAGGCGTCTGCGGAATTCTCCATGGCGTGATGCACGATTTCGCGCAGGCATTTGCTGGAAAGGATGACCACCGGTTCAACGCCCTCCTCCTCGGCCCGCAGCTTGCGCCATTGACGCAGAGCCTCGAATAGCTTCCATTCCTTGAGATCCTTGCGCGGGCGCGGGGGCTTGGGCGGCGCGGTCAAGGGTTGCGCTTCTCGGCCGCGCTGCACGGCCCTAAGCAGTCCGTTTCCCAGTTTTTGCAGCAGATAGGGCGTCATCCCTTTTATAACGCCCAACTCTTGCATGGTTTGCGGCATGGCGCGGGCCACCCTCAGCATGAGATCGTCCGGCATCACGCGGAAAAGCGCCCGGTTGCGCGCTTGCGCATGCTCTTCGCGGTAGATGTAAATTTCCTTAAGACAGGCCGTTTGCCTGCCCGATATCGGGTCGCGGCCGGCTATGCGCCAGTAACCCTCGGGGTCGAACTCTTTGATCACGGGTTCGATCCTCTCCAAATCCTTGAACGCTTCGGCGGCATCCTCCGCGCGGCCCTTTGCCTTCAGCAAGTCCCTTTGAATGTCGGCCAGGCGTATGAGAAAATGCGTGTCAAGCTGAGCGTAAGTGATTTGAGCCGGGGTCAGCGGCCTTTTGCCCCAATCCGCCCTCTGTAGCTTTTTGGAAAGCTTGACGTCGAAATGCCTTTCAATGGCGGCGGCCAAGCCCAATTCCTTGATGCCGAGCAGGCGGCCGGCGATCATGGTGTCGAAGACATGCGTGATTTTAAAGCCATAGTCCCTTTTCAGGCAAAGAACATCGTATTCCCCCGCGTGGAATATTTTCTCGATGCGGGGATTGGAAAAAAGGGGGGAAAGGCTGCTTAAATCCGAGATCGCGATGGGGTCTATGATGTAATCGCCGCAGACCGTAGACATCTGCAGCAGGCACACTTGCTCGCGATAGGCGTAGAATCCATTGGATTCTATATCCACGGCCAGGCGCGGGGATTGGCTTAACTCCGGGATAATTTCCTCCAGATGTTCGCGGGCCGTGACGACCATCGGATCCGGCGCCTGGTGTTCGCTCATGATGTCTAATCGGCGTAGAGACGGCTTATCTCCTGGGAACGCAAAGTGGCGGCCACGATCGCGTCGATAAGAACGCTGCGCAGGCCCTTGGCCTCCAGCACGTGGATGGCATTGATGGCCGTGCCGGCAGGGGTAGTGACTTCATCCTTAAGAATAGCCGGATGTTTGCCGGTCTCGATAACCAGCTTGGCCGCGCCGAAAACCGTTTGCGCCGCGAGTTTGGCGGCCACCGCGCGCGGGATGCCCATTTTAACGCCGCCGTCAATCATGGCTTCAATGACCATGAAAATGTACACGGGTCCCGAACCGGAAAGGCCGGTCACGGCATCCAAAGCGGTTTCGGGGAGCGTGACCACCTGGCCGACCGATCCAAAAATCTCAGCCGCCAGGCTGAGATGATCCTTTTCCGTGGCATGGGCCCCTGCGCAAATGGCGGTGGCTCCGGCGTCCACCAGACAGGGGGTGTTGGGCATGGCGCGCACGATGGGGCAGGGTTTTTTTAGTATTTTAGCTATCGTTTCAGTTTTAACGCCGGCCATCAAGCTGATGATGAGTTGGGATTTTTTCACGCGGCCGGCTATTTCAGAGAGCACGGCCCTGGATATCTGGGGCTTGACCGCCAGCAGAATGATGTCGGCTGAGGCGGCCGCTTTTTTGTTGTTGGCGGTGGTTTGAATCCCCCAAAGGCGCCGCAATTCGCTTAAAGACGCTTCATCCCGCCGCGAGGCGATGATATCTTTGGGAGCGGCCGTCTTTGCGCGCAGCATGCCGCCGATCATGGCTTTCCCCATGTGGCCGGCTCCGATCACGGCTATCTTCTTTCCCTTTATAGACATAAAAAATCCCGGACCTCCCGTTCGGCGGTCCGGGCGCAAGCAAGACAGCTAGTTTATAACAGGTCTATGGGGCGGCGTCAATACCTATTTATCCAATGCTACTTTATCTCTCTAACCTCGACCTGGACCTTGCGCCCTTTGGCGCTCTGCTCATCAATAAAAACGTTAATTAGGTTTAGGCAGTCCGGGTAAACCTTCAAACATCCGTTGGTGTCTCGAAACAGGAAATTCCTGAGCTCTGGGCGGTCTTGCATTTTTTCGTCTTGCGCTGTTTCTTTGTCGCTCCAGCGGTCCGTATGGATGGCGAAGCCATATCTGCCATAGGGGCCGGAATAATAGCGAGGATTGCGCTTAGTCTGCTCCGGGTTCTTTTTTGTCTCTGGTTTTTCAAAGAAGGGGATTTCAGAGTCTTTAGGCTTATAGGGATCCGACCAAATCATGTCGATGGGAACGACGCCTGAAAACCGAGGCTCGCGAGGATACCAGTGCTTGAAAACCCCGGAATAATACGGTTTGTCGTCGGAGTCGGGGCTCGATAAGCGTTCCAGAAGCGATTCTTCACCGGAAGAGCCATTTATGAGCGAGATCCTAATACTCATTCGGCCTGATGTTCCTAAGGTCATAGATGCCGGGAATCGTGGCCCCATTCTCCAGTTCCTTGGGGGCGTAATAAATCTTAGTTTTCGTTCCAGCAGCTTCCTGAATGGCTCCGGAGACCCAGCCGGGTTGTTGAGTTAAGGCTGTGGCGCCGCGCCCCAGGATTTCGCATTGATGAATCCCGCGCAAAGGGCCCCCTTCGATCTCGAGGCTGATGGTTCCCGCGCGCTCCCTCGCTTTAGGAAGAAGAACGACGGCCCGTGAAATATGTTCGCCATCGAGACCTTCAAGATTGTTGAGGTTCAAGCTGTGCCGTTTTTGTCTGATTTTTCCGGTCAACTCGGGTCGAACGGAATTATTTCCAATGCTAGGAAATGGTGACGGCCAAAAATCATTTTGAGAGGCGGCGGCGAAGGCTTTCATGGATAGTAATACCCCCAGGGCTGTTCCAGAATTTAAAAACATATCCAAGTGTTATTTTTTGCCCAATCCGTAGGCCTTGTGCAGCGCCCGCAACGCGGCCTCCCCGTGGCGCAAGTCCACGACGCAGGAAATCCGCAGGTCCGAGGCGACGATCATGTGGATGTTGATCTTGTGCTTGGCCAGGGTCTCGAACATGCGGGCGGCAACCCAGGGGTGATGCCTAAATCCGGTTCCCACCGCCGAGATCTTGGCTACATGCTCATGGACGTCTACGCGGGCCTTTAAGCGCCGGGCGGCCTGGGCCAGGGCGGCTTGCGCCTTGGGCGCGAAGGCGCGCGGGGTCATAAGGGAAATATGGTTGACGCCCTCCCTTGAGGGGGCCGATTGAATAATCATGTCCACGGGAATATCCTGCGCCGCCAGCATGGATAGAATTTCGGCGGCGACCCCCGGCCGGTCCGGCACGTCTGTGATGCTGACCCGGACTTCGTTCTTATCAAGGGCCAGCGCCGAGACCATCGCTTTTTCCAACATATTTTTCTCCTTGGGCACGATCCAGGTGCCGGCTTTGGGATGAAAAGCCGAGCGCACGTGAATGGCGATGCCGTGGCGCTCGGCGACCTCCAGCGAGCGCGCCTGCATCACCTCGGCGCCCGCTCCCGCCAATTCGAGCATTTCCTCAAAGCTGATGCCCTTAAGCTTGCGCGCGCCCGAGACGATGCGGGGATCAGCCGTGTAAACCCCTTTAACGTCGGTGAATATTTCACAGACCTTGGCCTTGAGCGCGGAGGTCAGAGCGACCGCGGAAAGATCCGAACCGCCGCGGCCCAAGGTGGCGACGTCGTTGCGCGGGGTGCGGCCTTGAAAGCCGGCCACGACCACTATTTTGCCTTTCTTCAGTTCGGCGAGCATTTTGCCGGGGCGAATGCGCACGATATAAGCGTGGGTGTGGCGGCCGTCGGCCTCGATGCCGGCTTGAGCGCCGGTCAGAGAGATCGTATCGGTTCCCTGGGACTGGCAGGCCATGGCGAACAAAGCAATTCCCACCTGCTCGCCGGTTGAAATGAGCTGGTCCAACTCGCGCTCCTTCGGCTTGGGGCTGAGGCGGTGGGCCAGGGCCAGCAACTCATCGGTCATCTCCCCGGGCGCTGAGACCACTACGACCACGCTTAAGCCTTTGCGCCGCGCCGCGACGGCGCGCTGCGCCGCGCGCTGGATTTTTTCGGGATCGGATACCGAGGTTCCGCCGAATTTCATGACCGCGATTTTCATTTCACGCGAACCCCTTCGCGGTCAATGGGAAGAACCAAGGCTCTGCTCTTAACACCGTGGGATGAAAAAGCCGCGACCATAGCCCGTCCTATTTTGGCCGCGTCAGGGCCTTTGGGGCACAAGGCCAGGATCGAGGAGCCCGCGCCCGATAAAGCAGCGCCGCAGATTCCTGCTTGGCGGGCGGCTTGCAGCACCTCGTTAAATCCCGGCACCAGGGCTGCGCGATAGGGTTGATGCAGGCTGTCTTTCATGGCTTGCGCCAGCCAGTCCCAGCGTCCCTTTTCCAGAGCCGGCGTCAGCAGCAAGGCGCGTGAAATATTTTCTACCGCGTCATTTCTTAGGACGCTGTTAGGCAAAACCGCCCGAGCTTGCGAAGTGGGAAGTTCAAAATCGGGAACGCAAACAACTGCGCCCAGCCGGGGATGGGCCTTAAGCGGGTAAAACTTGAAATCCTTGTTTTCCTTGACCACCGCCGTAAGCCCCCCATAAATAGCCGGCGCGACATTGTCCGGGTGGCCTTCCAGAACCGCGGCATACTGAAAGAGCTGTTCGCGGCTAAGAGCCGGCTTGCGTAAAAGACGATTAGCCGCGAACAGCCCGGCGACTATCGCCGCGGCGCTGGAACCCAGCCCGCGCGCGAGCGGAATGTTATTTTTGGCTTTGAAAACCAAGCGCCGGGGAGTTCTATCCGCGATGACGCTGCGAGCCGCCTTGACCATAAGATTGGAGTTATCGCGCGGCAGGGCTTGCGCGCCTTCGCCCTCTATTTTTATGACGGGGTCACCCGCATCATCGTGCATTTCCAGGGCGAGTTCGTTATAAAGGCCCAACGCCAGGCCCAGGCAGTCGAAACCCGGACCGAGGTTGGTGGTCGTGGCGGGGACGCGCACAAATGATCGGGCGACGAGACTCATGATTTGAAAATTTTAAGGGGAGTATCGGGATCTTTAAGCCCATGTCCCGTCAATATGCATACGATTTTTCCGCTTAGATGCCCTTTCTTGCCTGATTTAAGCAGGCCCGCCACTCCTGCCGCGCTGGATGGTTCACAGAAAACCCCTTCAAGCCGCGCCAAAAGGCGCCAGGCGTTAAGAATTTCCCTATCCGTGACCGCGGCTATAACCCCATTGGATTCATCGCGGGCGCGCAGGGCGGCTTGCCAGGAATATGGATTGCCGATGCGGATGGCGCTGGCCACGGTTCGCGGGTTTGGGATGGGATTTCCGAGAACGATAGGCGCTGCGCCGGCTGCCTGGAAGCCCATCATTTTAGGTTTGGACCCTTTCAGTTCGCGATAGCCCTTCCAGTAAGCCGTGATATTGCCGGCGTTGCCCACGGGCATGAATTGATAGTCGGGCATGCGGCCCAAAACCTCAGAAATTTCAAAGGCCGCGGTTTTTTGACCTTCGATGCGATAGGGATTTGAGGAATTAACCGCGACGAAGCCGGATTTTTTAGCTTCAGCGAAAGCCGCGATTAAGGCTTTATCGAACGAGCCTTTAACTTCCTTGATCTTGGCGCCATGCATCAGGGCCTGGGCTAGTTTTCCCAGGGCCACGCCTCCTTTGGGAAGAAAGACCATGCAGCGCAGGCCCGCCCGCGCCGCATAGGCGGCTGCCGAGGCGGCGGTGTTGCCGGTTGAAGCGCAGAGCACCCCCCGGGCGCCCTCTTCCAGAGCCTTGGAGACGGCCACGGCCATGCCGCGATCCTTAAAAGAGCCGGTGGGGTTGCTTCCTTCAAACTTAAGATACACGGAATCAGCGGGCAATCCCGCGTATTCGGCCAGCCGGTCGGCGCGTATCAAGGGGGTGGCCCCTTCACCCAAAGTCACCACCGGTGTTTTATCCGTAACGGGCAGGCGGTCGCGGTAGCGCGAGATAATCCCCAGCGCCGGGTTTAGCATTCTAAAATCCGCAGCACCGTATGCCGCGGGGCGACGGCTTTGAGGGCTAAAATCGCTTTCAAGGCTTGTTCGAATCTGCCTTGGGTCGTGGGATGGGTGGTCAAGATAATTAAAGTGCCGCGTCCTTTGGCGGCGCCGGCGTTGGGCTGATGAATCGAGGCAATGGAGACGGCCCGTCGGCCAAGGGCCGCCGTGATTTGCGCCAGAACTCCCGGCTTGTCTTGCGCCAAGAGTCTTAAATAAAAAGGAGAGGAGTACTGCGCGCTGGGCGTCAATTGCAGCGCCGCCGGTTTGCGTTTTTTAACCGGCGCAGCGCAGAGGATATCGCGCGCCAGCGTGAAAATATCGCTGACCACCGCGCTGGCCGCCGGATCGGGGCCAGCGCCCTTGCCGTAGAACATCAGATCGCCCGCGCAAGATGCGTGGACGAGAACGGCGTTATATTCCCGCCGCACCGCGGCCAAGGGATGGTTGAGCGGCACAAGGGTCGGGTAGACATGGGCTTCTATGCGTACCCCGGCGCTGCCCGCGGCCTTCGGCCAGTTCAGGCGCAGGGTGCCAAGAAGCCGTGGCGTGCGGCCTAAATTGGCTTTGGCGAAATCAATATCGGACCTGTCCAGCCCGTAAATACCTTGGCGCGCGATGCGGGAAGGATTAAGCCAGGCCCCGGTTAAAAGCGAGCCCAGGATGGATATTTTTTGAGCGGTGTCTTGTCCGCTTAAATCTATTTTCGGGTTTTTTTCAGCCAGGCCGAGGTTTTGCGCCTCACGCAGGGCGCTGTCCATATCCAAGCCTTCTTCGCCGCGCGTCAGCAAATAATTGGTCGTGCCGTTTAATATGCCGTAAACGGCCTCGATGCGGTCCGCGGCAAAACCTTTGTCCAGGGCCGAGATGATGGGAATGCCGCCGGCCACGCTGGCCTCATGGTAAACGCGCGCGCTGTTTTTAGAAGCCAGGCCTTGTATTTCATTCCAATGATGCGCCAAAAGCGCTTTATTAGCGGTGACCACATGGCGTCCGGACTTTAAGGCGCCCAACACGAGTTGGAGCGGGGCTTCAAGCCCGCCGAGAAGTTCTACGATAATATCCAAGCCGGGAAGTTTTAACAGCTCTCTTGGGTCGCGCGTGCGCAGAACCGATTTCCCCAGGCCCAGGCCCGCGGCTTCGCGCTGGACCCGGCGATCGCATACTGCGGCCAGTTCAAGCTTGGCGCCCAGGCTTTCCGAAATACGGTTCTGATTGGCTTTGAGCAGCCGTGCGGTTTGGCGGCCGACAAAACCCAGGCCTGCGATCGCGACGCGAATGGCGCGCATTTATGGAGTTATTTTTTCCCAAGCGGAGATATACCAGCGCTTGTTCTTCTGTATAAGGCTGTCGCGCTCGGTGCCGCCGAAATCGCCCTTGCCCCCCGGGGTTTCGACCCGGTAGGTAAGGGTCACGACAGCCTCAACCGCGCCCAGGCGCTCAAAGCCGAGCTTATCGATGCGGAAGTGGGCGTTTTTTTGCTCGCCGAAGAATTTTTCGCCCCACGCCAATATTTCTTTATGGGTCATTGGTTTTGTGATGGAAGGGGAAAACAGGGCGGCTAGGGCCTGGGGGTTGCCGGCGGCGAAAGTCGCCTGGAGATCGTTATAAAAGGAGCGCACCTCCTGCTGAAGGGCTATTTCTTCCAGCGTGACTTTGCGGCCGAATCCGACATAACCGCAGGCGCCCATGCCGCCTGCCAGCAGAAGCAGCCCGCAAATCGGATATTTCACAATTTCGATATTAGCATACCGGCGTGAGTTTATGCTAAAATACGTGCCGTCGTAAAATGTGCCGCGCCGAGGAGAGAACACCAGCCATGAAAAAAATATTGTGCGCCGTTGCCGTAGCGACGTTGACCGCCATCAGCCTTGCCCAGGCCGCCCCCAGCATCAAATCCGTCTCGAACGATCTGGCCGGTTATTTCGAGGCTACCGGCCAAGTCGGAATGATCAATGCCGCTGTGCCGGCCGTTATGCCTGATGACACGGCAACGCCCAAGAGTTGGGATTGGGAGGATATCTTTGGCGGCGATCGCCGCAGAAGACGCGACCGCGACCGCGACCGTGGCCGCGGTCGAGAAACCACCCGTATGGTTAGTTGTTATAGCCACGCCGGGGGCACCGAACGGTGTGATACGGGCCTTTCCGATATCTGGGGTGTGATACGGGCCTTTCCGATATCTGG
>MGUO01000302.1 GCA_001800015.1 Elusimicrobia bacterium RIFCSPHIGHO2_02_FULL_57_9 | reverse complement strand
ACGACGGGGCTTCTGCCGTGCTTATTCTGGAAAGCGTGCGCGCCAAGGCCCTGGGGCTTAAGCCGCTGGTCCGTTGGCTGGGATCGGCCAGCGCGGGGGTCGATCCTTCGTACATGGGCCTAGGGCCCGTGCCCGCTTCGCAAAAACTTCTTAAGAGATTAGGAATGGCCATAAAGGATTTTGACCTTATCGAAATCAACGAGGCCTTCGCGGCCCAAACCCTGGCTTGCATGAGGGAATTGGGTATTCCGATGGACAAGTTGAACGTTAACGGCGGCGCGATTGCCTTGGGGCACCCCCTGGGCTGCAGCGGATCCAGGATTTTTACCACTTTGATTCATGAAATGAAACGCCGCGGATCGGAGCGCGGGCTTGCTACCCTATGCGTTGGCGTTGGTCAGGGCGTTTCAACGGCCGCTGAAATTCTCTAAGCTTACTTGCGCCGGCGGTCCACTACGAGGGCCGAGCCAGATTGTTCTTTGGCATGCTTCTTCAACTCGGCGCCATATTGGGAAATCTGCGCGTAGGAACTCAACTTCCTGTGATTGTTATGGCAGATGCCGATGGCAATCGATAAGAGGGGAAACTCGACGACCTTCCCTTTTCTATCCGTGGAAATAATTTTTTTGCGTTTGCGATCCTCAGGCGTGTAGAAAGACGGCGCCATCGCGTCGAACTCTTTTATAACGCGATGGGCCAGGGATGTCATGCGATCGGGCGTGGTGATCAGAATGAAATCGTCTCCTCCGATATGCCCCAGAAAATCGCAATCGCGGCTTTCTTGGATGAGGTGGATCAGCATTTGAGCCGTGGTTTTTATGACATGGTCGCCCGCCCCGTAGCCGTAGGCGTCGTTATAAGCCTTAAAATGGTTTAGATCGAGATAAAGCACTGCCAGGGGTTTTTGTGCGGCCAGGGCTTCTTCGATACGGGTTTCAATGGAAACGTTACCGGGAAGATGGGTGAGGGGATTGGCGTCTAGGCCCTTGCGGCTTCTTTTAAGAATCATGCGCAGGCGCGCCAGGAGCTCGAGAGTGTCGACGGGTTTGGTGATAAAGTCGTCGACGCCGAGATTCAATCCCTCCACCTTCATTTCCCGCGTCCCGGAGGCCGACAGCATGACCACCGGAAGATGCTCATACAAAGGATCCTTGCGCAGCTCCCGGCACACCGAGAATCCGTCGAGGCCGGGCATTCTTAAATCGATGACGGCGATGTCCGGCATATGGGAGCGGATGGACTGCAGGGCCTGGTAGCCGTCGGGGGCCGTTTCGACCGAGAAGCCTTCTTTTTCAAGCACTTCCCTTAGTACGGCAAGCAGGTCGGGCTCGTCGTCGACAAGGAGAATGCGGACTTTTCGTGGAACCTTTCCCGGCATGGCCCGTATATTACATATTTTTATAGGACCTTTGATTGCGCCTTAGGACCCCAAAAGACCCATGCTGGGCAATGCGCGCTTTAGTACAATGGCCCGGGGGAGCGTTAAATTGACAGCATATTTCGGTAATTTGTAAAATTTTATGGCTGTTTCATCTATGTCCGACGATCCGCCGCGAAAAGAACAGCAAACGGCCAATTCCTGGGCGGTAGCTTTGGGCGCCGGCTCGGAACTGGTTGTGTGCGCCCTGGCCGGTTTTTTTGCCGGGCAGTGGTTGGATGGGAAATTTGGGACGGGGCCGTGGTTGATGTTGCTTGGCGCGATTTCGGGAATAAGCATTGGTCTTTATCGATTCATCTCGGTTTCAACGCAACGCGGCAATAGCCGTTAGGGGTATCGCGCAGGCTGCGATGCTTGCCGGTGCTGCGAGCGGGGCGGCCCTGTTTTTTTGCGATGATTCGGCCCAGGCGCAGGCGATCGCCATCGGACTTGGCGTTTCGTGGCTGACCGCGTCGAGCAGCGCGGCGGCTCTGGTAATGGCCCTGGCGGTGTCGAGTCAGGCCTTTTGGTGGGCGTTTGGCGGCGGATTGGCATTTAGGCTCTTAGTGTTGGCAGGGTTGATGGGATACGGGGCGTATCGTCCGCAGTTGTCTCAGCCTGCCTTGCTGTTAGCCTACGCGTTGGGCGTGTTGGGGTTTTTGTTAATCGAATACAGGTTTCTGAGACCGGCATGAACTTCGAAGCGATTCTTGAGCATCACTTGTTGAATCACACCTATTTCCCCTTGTTTGCCAAGGGAGGTGTAAGCCTGGATTTTTCCAAGCATTTGGTCATGATGTGGATCGTCGGCGCCATCTGCCTTGTTTTTCTGTCTTTGGCCGCCCGCGGTCGCGGCCAGGGCGCCGTGGTTTTAAGGACGGCGGTTGAGGCCATTGTTATTTATATCAGGGACAATATCCTTAGGCCGATTTTCGGCCACGCGACTAAAACGTATTTACCCTACTTCCTGACCCTGTTCTTTTTCATTTTGACCGCTAATTTAGCCGGCCTGATTCCTTATGGATCCACGATTACGGGGAATATTTCCGTAACCTTCGCTTTGGCTTTCTGCACCTTCATGTTGATACAGATTGCGGGCATCAAAGAGCAGGGGTTTTTTTCGTATTTCAAGCACATCGTGCCCTCCGGCCTGCCCAAGCCGCTCGTTCCGCTGATTTTTGTCATTGAAATTATGGGGCTGCTGGCTAAATGCGTCGCTCTTTGTATAAGGCTTTTCGCCAACATGCTCGCGGGGCATATAGTTTCCCTGGCTTTTTTGTCCTTGATTTTTATTTTTGCGCAAATCAGCCCTTATATCGGGCTGGGGGTGGCGCCGGCCGCCGTGGGGCTGGCGCTTTTTGTTTACGCCCTGGACGTGCTGGTTTCATTTTTGCAGGCGTATATTTTTACGATGCTTACCGCTCTTTTTGTGGGGGCTGCGGTTCATCCACATTGATGGCGAGGTCGCGACGGCGGTTAATTTTAACTTGCCGATTATGCAAGGAAGGAGACAAAACATGTTATATTTGGGACTCGGCTATGTTGGAGTAGGAGTGGGCGCAGGAATCTGTCTGGTTGGCGCCGCGATGGGCATCGGCAAGCTTGCCAGCGCGGCCTTGGAAGGCACGTCCCGCCAGCCCGAAGCGGCGAACTCCCTTCAGACTATGATGATCATCCCGGCGGCCATGATCGAGGGCCTGGGGTTGCTCGCCCTGGTTATAGCCTTTTTGGCCGTCAACGCCCTTAATAAGGGCGTTGACGTTGCCGGCGGCGCGGCCCC
>MGUO01000301.1 GCA_001800015.1 Elusimicrobia bacterium RIFCSPHIGHO2_02_FULL_57_9 | reverse complement strand
CCCGCGGCCACGAAGCGCTTGAGCGAATCTAAATAGGCCGGCGGCAGGTGGAAACGCGCGTATGAAAAATTCTCCAGTATGAACAAATCAAATTGGGATAGGCTCTGGACGAATATTTCCTCAGCGGGAAAGGGAATCAGGGAAAGCTCGCCATCGGCGAAATAAGAGGGATTTTCCGGATTTCTTAGGATAACGAAAGAGACGAGCTCGTGATTGGGGTCCGACTTTAAGAAATCCCTCAGTTGAGCGTATTCCGGGCTGGGACGGCCGGAAAGATACATGATGCGGTATTTTTGGCGAATCACCTCGACGCGAAAATCCCGGGAATGGGAAAGCCCGAGCGAAGCCAACGCCTCCAAACGGTAGCGCTCGCTGCCCAGGGATTGGGCGAGCGCCGAGAAGCTCGCGGAAATGGTCTCGTAGTCCGACATGATCTTTACGGCTTTTTCCTCGACCATATCCCAGCTTTTCCCCGAGCCTGCGGCGGGGCCGGGCTGCTCGCGCAGCAGCCTTAGACTCAGCGGCTCGCCGGCCAAGGCCGAGGCCTCGATGCCGGCCTGGACCGAAAAACGCCCGTGCAAAAAGGCGAAATCGGGGGTCTTGATGTCCACGAAACCAAGCTGCTTGCCGCGACGCGCCGAGCCGACGCCCAGCACATCAATGGGAAACTTTAAATTGGAAAGCACGCGGTCCCAATCAGCAGCCGCTTCGGCGTTTCCATCCGACAAAAGCCAGGCGCGGGAAGGAGAGGGCATCAAACCCGGGTCATCCACGGCTTGGCGCAAGGACTGGCTGGGATTAAACGCGGCGATCTGGGGCGCATGGCGCCCCAGATCGTCCCAAGACGCTCTTTTTCCTGTTCCAGCCATGGTGAAAAACACCGGATCGGCGCGCGCCTCTATTTTTTTTCGGTTTTTCTTAAGCCACTCCAGACACGCTTCAAGCCTTGTGCCGCGATCGCCCCGGCCCCGCATGGAATGGCTGTCATCGATAAAAACCGCCAGCTTGGGTTTGGCCAAAACAATTTCCTTATACGCCAAGGCCGGCTTAATAAGGGCCAGGGCCAGGCATAGAAGCGCTAAACCCCTAAGCAGCAGCAGGCCTTTCCCGGCCGGACTTTTGCGCGCGTGCCAGAAAAAAACTAAGGCGAGGATGGCGGCCGCGACGAAAGCCCAGCCTTGAGCTGAAAACTCAAGCCCGTATGGCAGCATCACGGCACCCCGGACCTCATTTTTTGCAGCAGATAGGGCTGGTGCACGGCGTCGGCCTTATAATTGCCGGTCAAGGCGTACATCATGATGTTGATGGCCAGCTTTCTGCCGTTTACGCGCTGGGTCTCGCCGCCGGCGCTGGAACAGGGATAAAGCGGCTTGCCCAAGGCATCCTTAGGCCATACGCCCAGCAAATCGTTGCGCGAATAGATCACAGCGGTGCGCCCGGCCCAGGAAACGCCCTCGAGGTGGCCCGCGCCCGTCGCGCAGCCGCCAACCGCGCGCAGCAAGAAAAAGGTCTTGAAAATCACATGGTCGGGGCCAAGGAGCGTTAAGGGGGATTCCGGAAGAGCCTGCGCCAGAGTGCGGCGAACCCAGGCGTCGAAGGAACTGGTCGAAGCGCCCGAGACGTCTTCAATCCAAAGCAGGCCACCGGCCAAAAGATATTGCCGCAAGCGGCTTAATTCCTCTTCGTCCAAGGCAGGAGGCTGCGAGCGTCCTGCCAAAACCACCAAGGGGGAGAAAAAAATATTTTGATCCTTAAGCGTCAACACCCGGCGCTCAGGCCAAGATAAAACGCTGGTCACCGCAGACAACATGCCTAAAATCTCGCGATGAGCCTCCGGATAAGGGTCCCATTGCGCTCCCAGCTTAAGCTGAGACCACACTAAACGGTCTCCCTGTTGCGCCGAGGCCGAAGCGCCCAGGCATAACACCAAGAGCCAGACCGCGGCGGCCGTTCTAGGCAGGGATAAAAACATCTCCAAAAACAGGCACGCCAGAGCCAGGCCCAAGAGAGCCCCCCGGGCTTCGCGGCCGTAAACCTCAAGCCAGAAATCGGCGGCCAAGTTCTCCAGCTTTACCATCTTCCAAGGCGGTTCGGAGAGAGGGGTCAAATCGCTTTCCCCTGAAGAACGGTCAAGATTAACGGCATAAACGCTTTGGCGGCCCGAGGCGTGCGCCGATAGGGAATAAAGACCGGGGACGATGGTTTGCTCATATTCCACGCGCCTATCTTTAAGCCATAGCGTCGTGCTTCTGCCTTCGGGATCGCGCAGCCGCACCGAAGCCGGAGCAGGCTCCTGAGTATCCCAAACTCGCAACAGCGGCTGGCCCACTTTAAGATCGTAATTTTCCGTGGTCTTTGAGCCTGGCGCGATGCTGTCGAGAATATCCTGAACCCACAGCGCAAAAAGAGGTTTAAGCGCCATATTAGTCCAGGAGGCGTCCAAGGCGGAAGCCCACACCGCGATGCGGCCCTCTCCATGTTTGCCGGTCACAAGCAAAGGATAGCCGGAAGAGGATTTAAACCGCGTTTCCGAGCCAGGTTTAACCTGCAAAAGATAATAGCGCCCGACCAGCACCTTGCCCAGCTCAAAGCCTTTCCATAAATTAGGGTCGGCCTGGGGCCCCGGCTTTAGGCCCGAGCCCTCTCCCCAAACCAGCGAGCCAAATTGAGCGGGAAGCCAAGGATCAAGAGACGCCATGGCTTCCGGGCCGGCGCGTCCGCCGGGAATAACCCACAGCCCGCCGCCCCGGCGAACAAAGCGATCCAACTCAGAGGCCGTAGGGGCGGGTATATCCTTGAAATCGGCCAGGATAACGACGCTGTAATCCGACAGGCGCGCCTCGTTAAAACGCCCCAGTTCCAGGAAATCGCAGTCGTATTCCAGCAGGCTTTCTTTGGCTCCGCCGAAGATTTCCCGCAGAAAATAACCTCCGTTCGGCGCTTTGAAAAACTCAGGGTTTCCATACACGCAGAGCATGCGCGGCCGGGCGGGATGGCGGAAGGAAAAATAATAGGCGTCATCGGTGCTTAAGGCGTCCGCGCGCAAGCCCACGCGTCCCGACCAGCGCGGGTCGGCGGCGTGCGCCGGGCCGGGGAGGGTTAAAACGAGAGTCGGTTTAAAAACCGAGCTTTGCACGCGCCGCTCATCCAGCCATAAATCCAGCGGCGAGCCGGAAGCGACTCCTTCGGCTCGCAGCACGAGC
>MGUO01000300.1:4489-7661 GCA_001800015.1 Elusimicrobia bacterium RIFCSPHIGHO2_02_FULL_57_9 | reverse complement strand
TTCCTGCGCAGGCACCGCGGAAACGTCTTCCTCATTCCGCGGTGCCTGCGCCCTTTACCATACGGCCAGGCGCCGGACCCAGGCCGCCAGCCAGGTTCGGACGTCGTCCAGCAGCACATAGGCCAGGGGAATGATAAAGAGCGTCATCGGCATGGCAAAAGTCAGTCCCCAGGCCAAAGACAGGGCCATGGGCGCAACGAAGGGTTCCTTGCCGCCGAAGCCGTAAGCCGTGGGGAAAAGCCCGAGCAGGGTGGTGATCGAGCTGGCCCATATCGGACGCAAACGCTGGGCGGCCGCCTCGACCGCGGCCGATCTAGCGTCCATTCCCTTCCCGCAATTGTCATTGATGAAGCTCACCAGCACGATCGCATTGTTGACCACCACGCCGGTCATGGCGACCACTCCCAAAAGCGCCATGAAGGAAGCCGGCTGCCCGTGAAGAATCAGCGCGCAGGCCACCCCGAGCAAACCGATGGGCACGGTGAGTAGAATAATGATCGGCTGGGCATAGGAGCGAAACAGCGCAGCGAGAATCACAAAATCAAGCAGAAGCGCCGTGCCGAAGGCGCGGAATAAGGAAGCGAGGGATTTTCGAGTCTCTTCTTCCTCGCCGCCGAAAATCAGCTCGTAGCCCGGATAGCGTTTGGGGATATCCTTTAATTTTTCCTGGATGCGCGCATTGGCCTGCCGAGAAGTGATCTTGGGGAGATCCACATCCGCGGAGACCGCGAGCGCGGGCTTAAAATTGTAGCGCTGCAAAACCGGCGGGCCTTCCGCCTCCTCGATGCGCGCGACCTTATTGAGCGGCACGGCGCGGCCCGAGGCATTGAGCACATCCAAGGCCAGCAGCTCGCCGGCGCTTGAGCGCTGCTCGGGCAAAAGCCGCAGGCGGATGCCGACCTCCTCGTCCGCCCGGTTTATTTTGGAAACATCGATGCCGTCGACCGCGTAAAAAACGTCCTGGGCCACGCGCGAGACATCCAGCCCCGAAAAAGCCGCCTCCCGCGGCTCAAGCTTGATGAGCCATTGCCGCTTGCCCTGCTCGGCCGAATCCAGAATATCGGTTACCCCGTCGATAGCGCGCAACTCGGCCTTGATCGCTTCTGCGATTTCCCGGTTGATCTGCGGATCGCGCCCCCGAGCGCGCACCAGGATGGCCGAGCCCACCGGCGGACCCGGCTTAAGCTCTTCGCAGACCAAGCGCTTGGCCCCCGGCGGCAAGCCGATTTTAGCGCGCAAATCCTCGATGATAGCCTTGGTCTTGCGCGGGCGCGACTCCTCGGGGGTCAGGAAAACCCTCACTTGACCATAATTGGTCCCGATGCGCCTATGCTCCTCGACTCCTTTTAAGCCCACATGGCCACTCACCGCCTCCAGCTCTCCGGGCGCCAGCTTAAGCACTTCCTGTTCCACGTAATGAAGCGCGCGTTCGGTGGCTTGCAGATTAGTCCCCGGCGGCATCTCGAGCTGGATAAAAAATTGATCGATCAGCCCGGGCGGAAAGAGCACGAACTTGACGCGCAGCGCGGCCAAGGCCGCGGTCAAAACCACGAACACGGCCAAGAGGCCCGCGAATTTCAAGCGGTGGGACAAGACCCAGGAAATGCCGCGCCGGTAGCCGTCCACGGCCGCCAGATACCAGCGCGACTCCTGAGATTGCCCAACGGGCCGGCCGAAAGGGAGCAGGTCGATGACATGGGAAGGAAGAATGAAAAAAGCCTCGAATAGGCTGGCCAAGAAACACATGCAAACCACGACGGGGATCATGAGCAGGAATTTACCCATAATGCCGCTCATTAAGGCGAAGGGCAAAAAGGCGCAGCAGCTCACTAGCACCGAGCCCAAAACCGGCAGCAAAACCTCGCGCGTGCCTTTGACGGCGGCGCGCTCGGGCGGCGCGCCGGCCTCCAGGTGCCGATAAATATTCTCGGCCACCACCACCGAATCGTCGTCAAGCATGCCCAGCACGATGATGAAAGCCAAAAGCGACATAAGATTGATGGTAAAGCCCATGGGAACCGCCACCAGCATGGCGGCCGCAAAAGAGATAGGCACGCCCCAGGCCGCCACCGCGGCCAAGCGCCAGTCCAGAAACAGGAACAAGGCGCCCAAGATCAAAAATCCTCCCTGGATGAGGTTATTGGTCATTACCTGAAGGCGGCGCTTGATGAAGAACGAAATGTCATCCGAGATGACCAGCTTCATGCCCTTTTGCGAGGCGCGGGCCGACTGCTCGGCGGCAAGCTTCTTGACCGCCGAAGCCAGCCTGATGGTGTCCCCCAGCTTATGCTTGCTGACCCGCAGTTCGATGGCGGGCTGCCCGCCGGCGCGGGAAATGATGCGCTGCTCCTCGAAGCCCTCGCTGACCCGGGCCAGGTCGCGCACGCGGATGAAGCGGCGTTCGTCGTTGCCGCGCACGACGATGTCCGACACCTCCTGAGCCGTAAATACCGAGCCGCGGACCCGGACCCAGTTCTCAAGCGAGCCCACCGGCACCCCTCCGGCCGAACGATCCACATTGCGGCCCCGGATGGCGGCCGCCAGCTCGCCCATGGTCACCTTATAGCTTTCGAGCTTGCGCCGGTCCGCCTCGATCAATATCTCCGGGTCGCGGTCGCCCTCGGCATCCACGCGCGCCACCCCATCAATATCCTCGATCATGTCCTTAAGCTCGTCGGCGAAGCGGTCGCGCTCGGCTTGCGATCCTCCGGCCACCGAAACGCTGATCAAGGGCCTGTTGGAAGTAAGCTCCCGGACTATCGGCTTATCCGCGATCTCGGGAAGATCCTCGACCCGGGCCGCGGCCTGATAGATCTCATTGACGATGCGGTCCTTCTCGCGCCCGCTTAGGTCCTCCTCGAGACGGAGCACGATCAGCGATTGATTCTCCAATGAGAAGGATTCAACTCGGTCGATTCCGGACAGTTCGCGCAGCTGCTCCTCGATACGCCGCGTAACCTGGGTTTCAACCTCCTCGGGAGAAGCCCCGGGATAGGGCGTGGTGATGATGACGATATCGAAGGTGATATCGGGAAAAGCCTCGCGGCGCACGCGCAAAAATTGCCAGGAGCCGACCACAACTACGAATATCGTGATCAGATTCGTCAGAACCCGGCGGCTCAAGAAATATTCGATCATGCTTTTTTGCGCGGGCAGGTCACAAACCCAGTCC
>MGUO01000300.1:1933-4478 GCA_001800015.1 Elusimicrobia bacterium RIFCSPHIGHO2_02_FULL_57_9 | reverse complement strand
CAGCTCCAGGCGGGCCAGGGCTTGCTCTAATTCAGCCCTCAAGAGATCGGAATCGGCGCGGCGCACATCCTGCAGGAAGCGCAAAAGCAGATCCGTGCTGGAACGCCCGCGCCGGGCATTGGCCTGTTCGGCCTGGTATTTGCGCCTTTCGATCTCGGCCAGCCGGCGGCCCGCCGTCAGGCGCCGGCGCGCCAGCTCCAGATTCTGCCGCGCGTCGCGCACTTCCTTCCTAACGGCGATTTCGAGGCGCTTTTCCTCGGCCCGGGCGGCCTCCAAGCGCAGTTCGGCCTGCCGCCGGGTCACGCGCTCGCGCCTGTAGGAAAACGGCACGACCAGGCTTACGCCCGCGATTTTGACCGCATGGTCGAAGCTGCTCATATCGCGCCAGGCTGCGTCATAATTGGTGTTAAGGCCGGCCGCCCCGTAAGAGGCGTTAACGCTAAAATCAGGCAAGGTATCAAGCCGGGCCACGCGCAAGTTCCATTCCTGATATTCCCGCTGGGCGCGGGCGCTCTCCAATTCCGAACGGCGCCAGATCACCGTGTCCTCAGGCTGCGCCGGGGCATCCGCGGGAAGGCCCGAGGGCAAGACAACCTCCAGGACCTGGCCTCGGCGCTGGGGGAGCGCCGCCTGCAGGGCGTGGCGCGCGTTTTCCAATTGGGAGCCGGCGATAAGAAGCTCAATTTCCTGAAGCTCAAGGGAGGCGCGCGCCTGCAGCAGATCGGATTCCTCGGCCAGCCCGTAACGCCGCTTCTCCCCATATTTCTCCAACAGCCGCCGAGCGTCGGCAACCCCATTCTGCTTGAGAAGCAGCTGGCCTTGCGCGTTGTGCAGCTCAAGATAGGCGCGGGCCGCGCGCAGGACCGCGGCCTCCTTGGCGCGACGCAGCTCGCCACGCGCCGCGGCCTCTAAGGCGCGGGCGCGCCGGCGTCGGGCCGTATCCGGGCGCCCCCAAAAATGCCGCAAAAGGGGCTGCTCCAACTCAAGGTTTAAACGCGAATCCACGGTCGGATCCAGAATACGGAACAAAGCGGGATTTTGCAGGCGCTCATTGCGCAAGACCAGGCGGGCCTGGGTGCCCAGCAAGGTGTTTTGGGAAATTCCCGTCTCCCAGCGCTCGGTGCGCGAATAACTTCCTTGAAAAACCGGGGCCGCGCGCGGACTGCGGTCATCGGATATGGCGTAGGAACCCATGAATCGAGGATCAAGCTCGGCTAAAAGGGCGGGCTCCTCGAGTCCGGCCTCCTGGGCGCGGGAAAGCGCGACTTTCACCTCGGGAGATGTCTCCAAGGACTCGCGCACGGCGTCTGCGAAGGTAAGCGTTACCGTGGAAATTGGCTGGGCCGACGAAACAACAGCCGTCAGCGCCAAAATCGCCGCCGCCGGGATATGCCGCCTGCCCAAGAAACTCATGGCCGTTTGCCCCCCCCGGCCTTCAAGGCCCCCATCAAAAGGCCCATGCGGGCTTCAACGGCTCCATCCGATAGGAATAGATTGGAGAGCTCCTTCATGCTCAGTCCGAAAGGGCGCCGGGCTCCCGCTCTTTCCAACATGCTGACCACGCAATTAGGACCGAAAATCCCCCCCATCAGGAAGGAGACGGCCACGGGCGCGGCAAGAGGCTTGACTAAGCCGGCGCGGCGGCATTCCTCATACAGGCCAAGGATGATGCCCACATGACGGGGAATATTGCGCTTGGCGAATTCCATGGTTCCACGATCTCCGCTCAAGGCCTCGCGCAACAGGACAATAAAGAGATTGCGGTTGTCCCGGGCAAAACGCCCAACGATCAGCAGCGCCCGGCTTAAACGATCCAACGGCGAGCCTGAGCCGGAAGTCTCAAGATGGAGGCGAGCGAAAAAATCCTCGTAAATCTCTTGGAGCAAGCCGCGGACGAAAGCATCCTTGCTGCGGAAATGATAGTGGAACATTCCCAGATTGACGCCGGCGCGCCGCGCCACTTCGCGCACTTTCAGCCCCAAGATTCCCGTTTCGGGAAGCATGGCGCGCGCCGTTTCCAGCAAACGCCGGTCGATGTTGCGGGAAGGCCTGGACATAATTATACTATCGTATAATTATAGCCTAGTCTAGTTATTTGTCAAGGGGCTGACATATCCTAGATTATCGCGAAGCCTGGGTGGAAGTCCGGACGTTCTCGAGCCGGGCCAAAACCTGGCTGCGTTTGGCCGAGAACGAGCCGCGCGCTTGGGTGGGAACGGAATGCGCGAAAGGAAGATCGAGCTTGAGAAAATCGGCCCAGCGGTCGTTTTTCTCGATCTGGAAATGCAGATGCGGGCCTTTGGCCAAGCCCGTGGAACCCACATAGCCGATCACGCGCCCTTGCTTGACCTGCGCTCCTTGGCGGATGCCTTTCCCAAAGCGCGACAAATGGGCGTAAAGGGTGGTATAGATCGAGTTGTGGCGGATTTTCACGACGTTGCCGAAACCGCCCTGCCGGCGGGCGGCGATCACCACGCCCTCGGCCACGTTGGACACCGGCGTTCCCCGGGGAGCGGCGTAGTCGGTGCCGTGGTGAGGGCGGTTG
>MGUO01000300.1:0-1883 GCA_001800015.1 Elusimicrobia bacterium RIFCSPHIGHO2_02_FULL_57_9 | reverse complement strand
GCCCGAAGAAACATGCGCCGCAAGGATTCGCCATCCTCGTCATAGTATTCCCCGTCAAATAGAATCGCCACCCGTTTGCCGGTGACGTCGCCCCGATAAGAGCCGGCCTCAACGCGGCGGTCCCAGACGCGGCCGTCCGGTGTTTTACGCTCGGTCCACACCACGGCGAATTTATCGCCGTTGCGCGGCTCGGTCAAAAAATCCACGGTCCACTGGAAGGCATCGGCGAAATGAAAAACAATCTCGGCGGGCACTCCCACGGACTCCATGGAAACCCAAAGGCTGCCTTGCACAGCGCCCGAGGCCTGGCGGCTTTCCGCGGCAAGGGGCAGACGAGAAACCGTGGTTTTGGCCCGTCTGGCCGATACGGGCTCCACCACATAACGCGTCAGGCCATGGATCAGGACCAGATGCTCCAGAGCGCCCGAAGAAGAACGGACCACATGGTAGCGGTCCTCCGGGTCCAAGCGGCGGACATTCAAATTCTTTCCCAAGGACTGCGAAAGAGACATCGCCTGCTCGGCGCTCAATCCGTTTGCGATCAAAACGTCGTAAAGGCTTTTACGGCCCAAAACCTCGAGGGGCCGCACGGGCCCTTGAGGGGGCGGCGGCGGCTGCGCGGCAACCGCCGCCGCCTTGTGCTGGGCATAAAGACGGACCGTTCCCCAAAGAATGCCGCATAATCCAGCGAAAAGCAGCGCTCTGACGATCATGAGACGAGTATATCACATAGAAAAGACGTTTCCCCAAGTCCCCCAAGTTGGTAAAATAGCATAATGTCTCCATGGACGGGCGTAAGCGGCAAGCAAATCCTGATAACAGGCGCCACCAACGGCATAGGCCTGGCCGCGATTAAAGCCCTGGCCGAGCGCGGCGCCAAACTTGCCATCGTCGCCCGCGATGAGCTTCGCGCGAGCCAAGCGCTTAAGCGCATCGAGGCCGCCGGAGACAAGACTCGCGTTGACGTCCTCATCGCGGATCTCTCGTCCCAGAAATCGGTGCGGCGGCTGGCCGCGGAAGCCCTCGCGCGCTACCCGCGGCTCGATATTCTCATCAATAATGCCGGAGCGATATGCGCCGACAGGCATCTTACCGAGGACGGCTTTGAGAGGACCTGGGTGGTCAACCATTTAGCGCCGTTTCTGCTGACCACGCTGCTGCTCGACCGGCTTAAGCAAAGCGCTCCCGCGCGAATCATCACCACCTCATCAAACGCGCACCGGCGCGGGCTGATCCCTTTCGAGGATTTCAACGCCGAAAAATCCTATTCCAGCTTTACTCGCTATGGGCAAACCAAGCTGGCCAATATTCTCTTCACAAGCGAGCTGGCGCGGCGTCTTGAGGGCCGCGGCGTGACGGCGAACTGCTTCCACCCCGGCGTAGTCGCCACCGGATTGGGACATGACAGCCGGTGGATTAGGATGTTTATGACGGTATTCAAGCCATGGCTGCGATCTCCGGAGAAGGGAGCCGAAACGCTGGTATGGCTCGCGGACTCGCCGGAACTCGGCAATCAAACCGGCGGCTATTTCATGGATAAACGGCTGAAGCAAACCAGCGCCGCCGCGCGGGACATGGAAGCGGCGCTGCGCCTTTGGGAAATCAGCGAACGGCAAGCGGGGCAAAAACTGTCATAGGGCCTAAAATTCCTTAGGTCCAATGTTGTCGCCGGCTTGGGCCTAATGGCCCAAGCCGGCGAGCGACCCGCCTGATATGATAAAGCCATGACACGGCTATTACTGACGCTGACGCTCATTCTGCCCGCCGGCGCGCAGGCAAGAGAGGTTGGCCGCAATAGATCTGCCGCGCCCGCCAGGATGCATGGGCCCATCCAGGTCTTGGTAGGCCTAAATCCTTATGACTTCCTGGGCGACAACTCCCGC
>MGUO01000299.1:8654-34662 GCA_001800015.1 Elusimicrobia bacterium RIFCSPHIGHO2_02_FULL_57_9 | reverse complement strand
CTCCTTGGTCCCGTCCAAGGGCTTGGCGGTATCCACTACGATGACCTCGGATGCCTCCTGGATGTGCCGTAATGTTTCTCCAAGCCGCGGCAGCAGAAGCCGGAGATTCTCCTCTTCTAAATAGGCCGGCAGGATAATGCTGTAGGTGATCTCATCCGGCATTTTGGCAAATCCAATCGATCATTTTCCTCAGCCCTTGCTCCTTATCGACTTTGGGGGACCAACCGAATAGCTTGCGCGCTTTTTGAACGTTGGCCACGAAGACCTTCTGGTCGCTTTGGCGCTGCGGCAGGGACTTGTATCTTAACTCCACGCCAAGCTCGCGGCCTAAAAAGGTGAAAAGCTCGATGAGGGAGATGCTGTTATCGGCTCCTCCTCCAATATTGAAGGCTTGGCCCCTGACGCGACTGATGCTCTCAACGGCGCTGAAATAGCAGTCGACCAGATCGCTTGAGAACAGGACGTCTCTGACCTGCTTCCCATTCCCCGAAATGGTGAAAGGATCCTTCCCGGGAGAGCCTTTGGCTTCCAGGGCCTGTTGAACGAACCAGCCGATCCAGCCCTGTTCGGACGTGCTGAACTGCCGGCTGCCGAAAATAGAGGAATGCCTGAATACGATGGTCTTCAGTCCGAAGCACCGCGCGTAATCAAGCATGTATTGATCGGCGCTTCCCTTGGAACAGCCGTAGGGGCTCCGGAAATCAATCCGGGTTTTTTCGTCGAAGCCTCTCTCGTAACCCGTGGCGACGTAGCGGCTGGGCGTCTCGGCGTACTCGAGTTCCTCGAGATCCCCATACACTTTGTTGGTGGAGGAGTAGGCGATCGTCGAGCCCGGAGAAAATCGTCTGACGGCTTCCAGTAAATTGAGGCTCCCAAGCGCGTTGTTCTCGAAATCAAGCCTGGGATCGGCCAAGGAGGCCGTCATGGCGACTTGGCCGGCCAGATGAAATACGGCGTTGGGCCGGTTTTTCTTGATCACCTCGTCCATTGATCCGGCGGAACGGATATCCGCTTGAAAAAACTGGAAGCGCCCCTGCTTTTTCAACCATTCAAGGTTTCGGTCGCTTCCCATCCGGCTCAGGTCGTCCAAAACGAGGAGCTCGTCCCCTCGCTGGAGAACTTCAGCTGAGAGGTTTGTTCCCAGGAACCCGCAGCCGCCTGTTATGAGATATTTCATTAAGCGCTTTTTCCTCCAGTTGAATCGTTTCTTTCAGCCCTTTTTGAAGGGGCGTCTGCGGTTTCCAGCCCAGCGCGAGCAGAGCCGATATGTCCACGCGCGATTCCATCACTTCGTTGCCGCGGTAAGGAAGCGCCCCAAAATCCAGATGAGTCGTGGTGTTGCCGGCCAGCGTCTTCGCCATTTGGACGAAATCGCGGATTTCGATAGTTTGGGCCGTTCCCACCTCAAAACGGTAAAAAGACTTGGCCGCCGAGCGCGTGAAATCGATGACACGCTCAAAGGCGCTGACGATGTCCTCGATGTAGATGAAATCCCGCTTCTGCCTTCCCGGAGTCAGCTCGATTCGCTCCACGCGGTTGAGCAGATCCAGGATAATCTTGGCCACGAATTTCGAGCGGTCGTCGAAGGGGCCGTAAAAATGCTCCAGAGCCATGTCGATGCAGATCAACGACTCCGCGAACTGCTTCATCCAGTCGACGAATTGGCTCTTGGAGAGGGAATAGGCGCTGACGCCCTTGTCCAAAATCGTGTCAGTGTTGATGAAGGCGGCGACGCCGTGCTCCCGGCTCTCCTGGATCAGATGCAGAGGCAGGATCAGGTTGGCTCCCGTGATCTCCGTGAACGGGACCGAGCTGCGCCCGTAATTGGTGGCGCAGTGGATGACCAAGTCGATCTTATTGGCGTCGAAAACCTCTTTGACCGGGACCCGGTCGATATCGTAAGTCCGGACTTTTTTTAACAGATGCTTGATTCTCCCGGTGTCGGAAAAGGATCTTTTCAAAACGATGACCGAATGCTTTCCGACCAGCCGGGCCAGAAGATTGCTCCCCAGGAAGCCGGTGCCTCCTGTCAGAAGGATCATTTTATTAGGTGAGATTATGATTTGGCAGAATACCATCTCTTCCCGGCCGTGTCAAGATACGGTGATTTTTTGTTAACATCGCTCAATGCTGAATTATATCGATCAGGCCGCATCTTTTTTAACGGCTCTGGGGCTGTGGGCGCGCCGCCAAGGCCCGCAAGAGGGGCCCGCGCCCTACAATGTCCTGCGCATCCTGGTCTTGGGCTATGCTGCGATCGGCGATTTAATCTTTCTGCTGCCGGTTCTTGAGCTTCTGCGGCGGCACTATCCCCAGGCCAAAATCACTTTTATCGCCAACCGTTATCCCACAACCGTGGAACTTTTACCCGCCACCTGGCTTGTAGATGATATATGGTTCTCGGATTGGGAAGGGGGGCTGGCGCGCGAGGAAAGGGCCGGTATTAACCGGCGCATCCGGCAGGGCCGTTTTGACATGGCCTTGCTCAGCCTTTCTTCTCCCGCGCATTATTTCCAGGAAGGCTTGGCTTCGATCCCTCGGCGCATCGGCCATTGCCGGCCCTGGCCGGGCTTGCGCCGTGCCCTGATCACGGGAGAATTTTCGCGCCGGGCTTTGCTTAACGGCATCGCTTGGGTTTCGTCACAGCCGGAGCACGCCTTAAAGCGCAATCTTAAGCTTTTATATCCTTTGGGCATCGCGGGGCCGGCGTCTTGGCCGCGGCCGAGATTGCCTTTATCGGAAAAGCACCGGGATGCCGCGCGCTCTCTCTTAAACCCGGCCGCCGGCTATAAATATGCCGCCGTTCATGTAGGCGCGCCAAATAATCAGTACGGCAAAATGTGGGAGCCCGATCGCTTTGGCGAGCTTTGTTCGGCGTTAGCCCAAAAGAGACGCTTCAAATTCGTGCTGGTCGGAGGTCCGGATGAGAAGGCCGCGGCCGAGGCGGCGCGCAAAGTTTTCCCAGACATGATTTCGGCGGCGGGCCAGTGTTCCTTGCTGGAAACTTTCGCCGTGATCGAGCAGTGCGATTTGTTTCTGGGCAATGACACGGGGTTGGCTAAGGCCGCCATGCTTTTGGGGGTTCCCACAGCCACTTGGTGGGGGCCTTCGGACCCCGTGGAATACGGCGTTATTTGGGACGAGGAAAAACATCTGGACATACGTACTGGTATTTGGTGCAGCCCGTGCGCGCGCATGGGTATGCCCATGCAAGGCGTTTTAAATTATACCACCTGCGGGCATCACGATTGCCTTAAGAAGCTCGACGTGGAATTCGCTTTGGCCGCCGTGCTAAGGAAATACTCTTCTCTCTTTGGAGGAGCGCGGTCCTAACCATGGCCCAGGCCGAAAAAGCGGCTTTATCCTGCGTCTTAGCCCTCGGTTTTTTAACCGGTTTATGGGGCATCCGTTGGGGCTTACCCGGCGCGGCGCGGCTGAGGGCTTTCCCGGAGAAGCTTTATCCGAGCGCCGAAATCGCTCAAAAATTAACGGAGCACTGGGCCAAGCTTTACAAGGATATCCGGCAGTCCCATCAGGAAATGCGCAAGGAAGAGCCGGTGACCTATGTCAAGGGCCGCGAAGCAGTCGCGCCGGGCTGGGATTTTCCTCCGGAACCTTTGATTAATTCTTACCGCTCGCTATTGACCCAGTCGGCCAACCCCGACGAAAAAAAATCCTTCATTATCCTTTCCCAAATGCGGCCCTGGGAATTGGAGTTTAAGCCCTTGTATGCTCACTATGGCGGGGCTTTTATTTATCCGTTGGGGGTATTTTTCAAGATTAGCTCCTGGATTGGGGCCGTCAAATTGGTCCCGGACCTGCGCCACTATCTGCAATACCCCGAGGATATGAGGCGGCTTTACCTTTGCGGCCGTTTTTTCATCCTTCTTTTCCACCTGGGAAGCCTTTGGGTCCTTTATGATATCGGGCGCCGGATTTCCGGCTGGCGCACGGGCTTGTGCGCCGCCGTCTTTTTCGCTCTGTGCCCCTCGGTGATTATCGGCAGCCACGTGCTTAAACCCCACGCTTATTCCTCTTTCTGGGCCTTGGCGGGAGTGCGCGAGATGCTTTTGGCTTATGAATTTGGGAAAAAGCGGGATTACATTTTTTGCGGCCTCTCCAGCGGGATAGCGGCCGGCTCCGCCTTTTCATTGGCCGCGTTCTTGGGGTTGCCGGCGCTAGCCTGGTTGGGGCGCTGCGACGATTGGAGCGTGAGCAAGGGGGAAATGCTGCGGGCCTCCGGCGGCTTGGCCGCGGCGGTCGCCGTGGTCTTAGCCAGTAACCCGTATTTATTTTTTTCCTACGGCCATTTTGCATGGGAGATGGAAGTTTTTGCGGCTCCGAGCTTTAATTTGACCCTGCAGGGGTTTGGGGCGTTATTGGGGAATTTTGCCGTCAGCATGGGGCCGGCCTTGGCCATTCTTGCCGCCGCGGGCTCTCTGGCCGCGCTGGGACGCAGGGAGTGGCGGCGGCTCTTGGCCTTGGTTTTATGGGGAGTTTTCGCGGTTCTTTGGGCATGGTTCTGGCGTTTTGCGCCCGATCCCGGGTACACCCGCTTTTATTATCCGGTGATGGCTCTGGCTTGTGTTTTAGGCGCGGACGCGCTATGGAGCGGGTCTTGGCCAAAAATATTTAAAGTTTTTATAACGGCTCTGATTTTAATGGATAGCGGCTTGCGCTCCTTCGTGTATTTGAGAAACATGGTCTTGGATTCCGGGGTCCAATCGACGCGCATGCAAGCGGCAAGCTGGATTGACGCCAATATCCCACCGGGCAGCTCGGTGGGGCTGGTACGTTACCCGGAACCGGCCCATACGCCGCCGTTTCGCTACGACCGGTATCGTCTGGTATTTTTCAATAGCGCGGAGGTGCTCGGCGATGAATATCCCGATTATTTGGTGGTTGACGCGGAGGGGCAAGGGCCAATAGACAATTTGGCTAAAAACAAATACGATAGGACCAGATCTTTTTTACCGATGGGAATAGGCTGGGCTCGCGTCACGGATAAGTCCTCGTTTATTAACGCTGATATTTACATTTATAAACTCCGATGAAACAATTCTTTACCCTCTCCTCCACGGGAATGCCGGTGATTTTGCAGACCATCGGTCCGGCGGACCTGGAAGATTTGCGCGCATGGAAAAACGCCGACAAGGAAGCCTTCTTTTTCAAAGGCCTTATCACCCCGGAAGGTCAGAAGCAGTGGTTTGATGGATATCTGACGCGTCCCGGCGACTTCATGTTCGCCGTGTGGGCGCAGGGGATAAAGGTCGGGTGCATGGGCTTCCGGATTTTAGACGACGCCGCAGATTGCTACAACATTATCGGCGCTCCCCAGGGCCGGGGAAAGGGATATTTGGGCCAGGCCATGCGCCTTATGTGCAGCTTTATTCAGGGTGAGCATTCCAAGAGCGTCGGCTGCCTGGTTTTGCTGAGCAATCCGGCGATTTCTTGGTACGAGAAATGCGGCTTTCGCGTCGCAGCCAAGAAAAGCGATCACTGTAAAATGGAGCTGGATGCCGCGTTTAAGCCCTGCGTTTATATGAAAGAGGATGCGTCGGATCCCGGCCCCGAATTTTATTCCACGCCCATTGAGATGGAGAGCCTGCGCCCGAACGTGGTCAACTGCCTGCATCTAGATGAGGGAGTGGAAGTACTGGTCCTTCCCATGAAGGGCGGGCTTAAAATCATCCGGGACCTTTGCGTTCATATGGGCGCCCCTTTAAGCGCGGGGCATTTTTGCGCCGCAAAGGCGACTCTGCAGTGTCCTTGGCACGGCTATGTTTTCAGCGTGGATACCGGGGACTTTCAGCGCAACCCAAACGATGAGATATTCGCCCCGCTTAAAAGCCTTTATGCCTCCTATAAGCCCGAGAAAAAACCCAAGTATCGTCTTCAGATGCTGCCATATAAAGTGATGGGCAATCAGGCCTATGTGCGGCGGGTGGCGGCATGAAGCACGCCTTCACCGTCACGGGAAATCTAGACGCCCCGGTGGCTGTCACCGTGGCCGCGTACCTGGATTGCGAACACTATATCCATCTTCATAAAAGCCTGACGGATTCCCTGGAGATCATGGGGGTCAAGGGCCGCGTCATTACCGTGCGCCAATCCTGGAAATGGTTCGGGCTGAAGCTCGGGCATTTCAAAGACTGCGAATACATCCCGCCTTGCGAGTTCAAGATCTCAAACGTTATGCCAGCGCCTTGGTGGTTGCCCAGCATCCATCATTTTGTCTCTATTGACACTTATCTAACTTATATTGAGAACAAGGAAACAGACTCCACCGACTTCCGCTTCGACGTGGAGCTGGACATGCCCTTTTGGCTCTATCCCTTGCGCGGGTTCATGCAGGGCCTGATCGAGAAAATGCATGTTCGACAGAACGTCGAGGACATGGAGTTGATCAAGCGGCGCGAAAAGCTTTTCGGGCGGGGCAATATCTCGCCCTACGTGGCCGAGCATCATTTCATGTATCATAAAGACGAATACGTGAAACATTTCGGCAAGGCCGGTCGCGCGGTGAGGGCATGAGCGCGGCCCCCAGCGCGGATTCCGAAGCCGGCAAGTTCTTTGACCAGCAACAGAAAAGCCATGGCTACGAGCAGCTTAAAACGCTGACCCGGGCCCAAGACCAGGCCGCAGCCGATATTTTAAACGGCGAGGTGCAAGGCCGGGTGCTTTCCATCGGCGGGGTTTGGGAATGCTATCACAACCCGCCTGGGCTTAAGCAGTTGACGGTGCTGGATTTATCCGAAAACATGCTTAAGTCCTATGCGCCATCGGGGGCACGCGCCGTGGCCGCGGATCTTTATGGGGGTCAGCTTGAGGCGGGGGCTTTCGATACCGTGGTTTTCTCGCTGGTTTTGCACCATGTGGCGCAAGGCGGCTGGGGCGAGTGCGAAAGCCGCATTCATGAAGCCTTAAAAAGAGCGAGGCTCTGGCTTAAGGCCGGCGGAAAAGTTTATGTGCTGGAATATTGCCCGCATCCGCTGTGGATGCCTTTGCAGCGGTTGGGGCTGCCGCTGACTAAATTGCTTTTGAAAATGGTCAAACAGCCGCTGGTTGTGATGCATGCGCGGGGCTTTTATGAAAAAGCCTTGGACTCCGCGGGCTTTGTTGCCTGCCGCACTCGCCGGATTATTCCGCACAGGTTTAATGAGTGGGCTTTGTTTCCTGTTTTTATGGCCGTCAGCTGGTTTAAAATGCCGGTTAAGATTTATCCCAAAATGCATGTTTTCTCCGGGAGCAAACCATGATCAATGTCTTCGGATCGCTGGTCGGTCCGGAAGAGCTGGAGGAAATACGCAGCAGCCTCGAGGCGCAATGGATGGGCATCGGGCCCAAGACCGCGTCCTTTGAAAAATCATTTTCTCAGAGGCGTGGGCTGCCGGACTTTGTCCTGCTCGATTCGGGCTCCAACAGCCTTTACATGGCTGTTAAGCTGCTGGACCTGCCGCCGGGCTGCGAGGTGATCGTGCCTTCTTTTACCTGGATTGCTTGCGCTCATGCCGTGGTCCTTTCCGGCTGCGTGCCTGTTTTTTGCGACGTGAATCCGGATACCCATAATGCCACCTTAAGCACTATCTCGGCGGCGCTGACCAAAAAAACCAAGGCCGTTATGGTGGTGCACTACGCCGGCCTGCCGGTGCCTGTCGAGGAAATTGCCCAGCTGGGACTCCCCATCATCGAAGATGCGGCGCATGCCGTCGACTCCCAGCGCCAGGGTCGTTCTTGCGGCAGCCTGGGCGATATAGGGATATTCAGTTTCGATGCCATAAAAAATCTGGCCATGGGCGAGGGCGGGGGCCTGAGCGCGCGCAATCCGCTGCTGGCCAAAAGAGCGCGCCAATTGCGTTATTGCGGCATCGGCAAATCGGGCTTTGAGGCCTCGGCGAACAGGGACAGATGGTGGGAATACCAGGTGACGGATTTTTTCCCCAAAATGCTGCCTTCGGATATCGCCGCTTCCATCGGCCTGGCCCAGCTGCGCAAACTGGACGGCATGCAGGCCTATCGCCGCGAAATTTGGGAGACCTACCAGCGGGAGTTCATCGACGTTTCCTGGCTGATCCGTCCCCAGGAAGCCCCGGAGGGCGACCGGCATTCTTATTTCACCTACTGCATCCGCGTGGAGGGCGGTCGGCGCGACGCTTTAGCCAAATTCTTGTACCAAGAAGGAATATACACCACCCTGCGCTATCACCCCCTCCATATGAATCCCATCTACCGCTCGAAGGCCAAGCTGGCGGTTTGCGAGCGTCTCAACGACGAGGCCTTAAGCATCCCGCTGCACCCCGGGCTTAAAAAGGCGGATGTGGAGAAAATCATCGGCGCCATTAAGAAATTCAAGGCATGATCATTATCCTGGGCGCGGGCTGCGCGGGGCTTTGCGCAGCCCGGCGCCTGCAAACGCGCGGCCATAAAGTTCTGCTCATCGAAGCCGAGGATCATGTCGGGGGCCTGGCCGGCGGCATCCGCATCCAGGGCAATATTTATGAATATGGTCCGCATGTGTTCCATACCACCGACCCGCAAATCCTGGCCGACGTTAAAGAGCTGATGGGGGCTGACCTTATTCCCTATCACCGTACCATCCAGATTAAATTCCTAGGGAATTATTTTCAATTTCCCCTATCCATTTCGGATGTGATCTTTAAGCTGCCGTTGAGCACCGTGCTGCGCGCGGCTTTGAGCTTCGTTCTTCGGGCCGTTGAAGTCTGGATCTGCCGGCCTAAGATTGAGACCGCGGAAACAGTGCTGCAGCGCTATTACGGCGACGTGCTTTATAAGATTTTTTTTAAGGATTATATCCAACGAGTATGGGGCATTGCGCCCGCTGAGTTTTCTCCGTCCTTCGCCCGCGAGCGCATTCCTCGCTTCAATATCCTAGAGGTGGCGGAGAAAGCTTGGGCCTTGCTCTCCCGACATTTGGGCTCCGGCCATGCCGTGCGCACAGAAGGCTACGTGGAAAAGGTCGCAGGCGATCTGTATACCACGCGGCAGGGATTTTCCTTGATCACGCAAAAAATGGCGGACCGGATCACGGCAGGAGGAGGGAAAATACTCCTTCAAACGAAAGCGGTATTGATTAGGCGTGAGGGTCAACGCGTGACCGGGGTTAGGGCAGTTCAAGAAGGGAAAGAGAACATGCTGGACTGTGAGGCGGTAATTAATACACTGCCTATTAACGAGATTGCGTTGGCCTTTACCCCTGGCTTGGGGGTGGAAGTAGAGGAGCAGGCCCGGAAGCTGCGCTTCCGGGCGATTGTCTTCATCGGAATTAAAGTTCGACGCACGCGCATCTTGCGGGCCTCATTCATGTATTTCCGCGAGCATTCTTTCAACCGCATCACGGATCTTTCTTATTTTGGCTTTAAAATTGAGCCGCAAGGAAGCACCTTGCTGGTCGCGGAAATTGCCTGCGACCCCGCCGACCGTTTATGGACCGATGAGGCCATGGTTAAAGAAGCGGTGGTAGCGGACCTGTTAAGGGAGGATATTTTAACAAGGGATGAGATCGAGGAGATGCATGTTTTCCGCGCTCAGCACGCCCATCCCATGTACACGTTGGGCTATGAGCGCGCGCTTTCCGTTTTGCTGGAAGAGTTCGGCAAGTTTCACAATTTCGAGACTGCGGGGAGGCAAGGACGTTTTCAATACATCAATACCCATGTGGCCATGAAAATGGGTTATGAGGCTGCGGATCGCCTTGCCGATAAAATTTAAATGGATGCCTTGTCAATAATCATACCCGCCTATAATGAGGAAGACGCCATCGAGGGCGTCCTTAAAAGCTGCCTGGCCGCGCGCGAGCCGTTGTGCCGGCAGGCGGGTTTTTCCTGGGTCGAGATTATCGCGGTCAATGACGGTTCGCGCGACCGCACGCGCGAGCTGATCGGGCGCTTTTCCGAGGTCAAGCTGCAGAGCCATCCCGTCAATAAAGGCTATGGTGCCGCTTTGATGACCGGCTTTCAGGCCGCGCGAGGGGATTTCTTGGCTTTTTTGGACGCGGATGGGACCTGCGATCCCCTGGCCATCGCGGAGCTTCATCGCGTTCTTAAAGCCCAAGGCGCTGATTTATGCATCGGCAATCGCCTACACCCGCAGTCACGCATGCCTAAAATTCGAGAACTCGGCAACCGTTTTTATGCCCAGCTTATTTCTCAGCTTTCCGGCGTGACCGTCTCGGATACCGCCAGTGGGATGCGCCTTTTTAAGCGAGACCTTCTCCCAATTCTATATTCCTTGCCTGCCGGGCTGCATTTTACGCCGGCTATGACGGCCAGAGCTGTCTGCATGGGGGCGAAAATTTCGGAAACCCCCATTCCCTATTCCGCGAGGCAAGGGCAGTCCAAACTTAATGTGATTATCGACGGTGTGCGGTTTTTGCGCGTGATACTCAGCATTATTTTCGCCTATTACCCCTTGAAAATTTTCGGGCCGCTGGGCATTCTCTTCGGTTTTATCGCCTTGGTTTATGGTGCAGGGCCGGTTTCCTACTATCTTGAGCACCGTCGTCTTGAGGAGGATATGATTTATCGCCTCCTGACTATTTTGACCTTGACGGTTTGTGGTTTGATCACCTTGGCCTTCGGCCTAGTGGCCCAAAAGGCCGCCCAAATCTCCTTGCGGCGCTCGTCCGGCTGGCTGGACAAGCCCTGGGTCGGAATCGGAGCCGTTGCGTTGGGCTTTGCTTTTGGGTTGTGGGGCGTGCTGCTCAACTCCAAAACTATTTTGGAATATGTTTCCAGCGGGCGCATTACCATTCATTGGATCTATGTGCTGAGCGGAGGCCTGGCTGTGATATCCGGCACGGTTTTGGCCTGTTTCGGGATTACGCTTGGTTTGGTGGGCCACCTTCAGCCCATGGAACAGAATAGGTTTGCCGGTGTCACAAAGCGAAATAACTAGTACAATTCACTACCGAATTACGTGCTATGGGCGATAACAGGAATAATAAGAGCGGACGGAAATCCGCGCAGGATTTTAGCGCCGAACTGCTCGCCCATACCGCCATTATTTGGTGGCTGCCCCTTCTTTATCTTCTTATTTCCTCGCTTTTTTATTTAAGAACCTACGACTCAGCGCAGGTCAAGATTACGGTCATGCAAATGGGCGGTTTGGCGCTGCTGACTTTATGGGGCGCCCGGCTTTTTGAGGCCGGAAAAGCGGCTTTCAATAAAGAGGATTTAATCTGTCTTTCCCCGTTTCTGGCTTATCTGGCCGTGGGCATTCTATCTTTTATCCATGCTCCTTATCGCATGGCCAGCGTGGATTTTTTTCTGCGCCACTTCTTTTTTATGACGGTGGCGCTTATCGCTATTTATGAGTTGAACCAGGCGGCCACCGATTGGCTGACGCGGGTTCTGATTTGGACGGCCTGGATCGCGGTGGGCTATGGCTTTTTGCAGTATATCGACATCAAGTGGTTTCCGCCGGGGATCGGCAAGGGCCTTGATCCCTTTATCTGGCGTGGGGCCTTCGGCCAGCGGGTTTTCTCAACCTACGGCAACCCCAACTTCTTCGGCGACTTTTTGGTCATCGTTTTTCCTATTATCTTGACTCAATTTTTAAAAACCCGGCGCTTCAGCCTGATCCCGCTGATGGGCATGCTTCTGATCGATTTGGTCGGCACAATGACGAAAGGGGCCTGGCTCGGCATGGGCATAGTTCTCTTCCTCATGATGGTTATTTCCCTGACGTATTTTAAGGAGTTTGTGGCGTCCTATCGAAAACCCATGTTGGCGGTTTTGGGCGCCGGCATGCTGACCTTGTTCGGCTTGATTGCATACCGGGTGACGGAAGGCAACATCACTTCGATTAATTTTCGCTTATTCACTTGGGAAGCCACCTGGGAAATGATCATGACCCAGCCGTTAATCGGAACGGGCGTGGGCAGTTTTCCCCCGATTTATCCCGCATTCCGCCGGCCTCCGATATTCCATATTGAAGGCAAGCATAATACGGAAACCGATCATTCCGAGGATGAATATCTGGAACAGATATTCGACAACGGGCTCATCGGTTTCGGCATATTTTTGTGGCTGATTATCAGCACCCTGGTGGTGGGATTCCGTTCCTTGACGCAATTGACCGGCAATCTTAAGGACGGCCGGCCGCCTCCGCGCGCTTTTGACATCACCGGCTACCTGATCGCCTTCATGGGAATGCTGGGCCATAACTTTACTGACGTGAGCATGCGGTTCGTTTCCTCGGGCGTCTACCTCGGGCTTTTATCGGGAATGATAGTCAACCTGTCGCGGGGCAAAGGTCTTTACGAGCTCCACGGTCTGCGCGAGGCTCAGCCCACCCCGAGCGCAATGCCGATCGGGGCCTCCTTAGCCAAAACCATTTCCGAGTTCGTTATTTGGCCGGCGCGCCTGGCGGCATGGGTCGGGTTGGTTTACGTTTGCGGATTGATTTTAAAGGAATATAGCAATCTTCCCGGCCCGGCCTTAGCCCAGCTTACTATCGGCGGTGAAGTTCTGCAATGGTGGTTGGCCTGGGGTGTTATGGGCGGCAGCGTACTGGGCCTGGGCCTGATTTTTGCCCGGCTCGTTTATCTTTCCGAAAAGCCCATGGTCGCTTTAATCATATTCGCGGCCTTATACCCCCTGTATATGTTCTGGGGCTATTTCAAAGCGGACGTGAACCATAATATGGCGATTTTTTTCTCAAAAGAAAGGCGCTGGGACAAAGCCTTGGAGCACTATTTCAAAGTGCATGAATTAAATCCCGATTTCGTGATGTCGCTTTATTTCATGGGCAACGTCTATAATGACCGCTTCAATATGCAGAAGGTCTATAACCAGGCCTGGGGCGATAAGAATAGCGTAGCCCGCGACGATTATGAACGTGCTCTCGATTCTTACAATGAGGTGCGCAAGTTGTCGCCCAACTATGTCCAGATGCACCACCAAGTCGGCAATTTGCACATGAAGCGCGCGGAGTGGGCCGCCAATAACGGGCATCCCGAAGAAGTTCAGACCTATTTGGATAGAGCCTTGAATCGTTTCAGGTTGTATCAGGCCATTGATCCCGTCTTTGCCCAGAATTATTACCGTATGGGCCAGATTTACATGATCCGCAAGGACTATGCGATGGCGGCAAAGACTTACGAAGATTTGATTTACGCTCCCAAGTGCCAGGCGGAGCCATTCTTGTTGAGCAAAGCGGTATTTAGAAACAAGCTCCTGGCTTATCAGGAATACGAGGACGTTCCCGGTGAATCCCTGCCCGCGCATCGTCATGAATCTGCGGAGGCCTATACCAACCTGGCTAACTCCTATTTCATGTTGGAGAGATACGCCGATTCGGAGAAAGCCTATCAGCGGGCCCTGATCCTCGACCCTAATTTCGATCAGGCCAAGAAAAACATCGCGGTTCTATACCAGAAGGTCCAGGCGCTCGCCAAAAAACGATGACGGCTTTCCGGCGCATAGCCAGGGATTCTTCCTGGTTGTATTTAGTCCCCGTGGCCTTGTTTGTCATGCTCCGCTGGCCCTTATTAAGCTTCCCGCCTTACGGCGATGAGGACGGCGCCGTAATCGAGGCCGTCTTGCCCCTAGGGGAACTCAATTTCGGGCTTCAGCCCATACTTTCCTCGGCATTTTACCGAGCCAGCTATCTGCTCACCGGCTGGGATCATTTGCGCTGGGTGCCGTTTCTCTTCAGCCTGGGTGTTTTGGTTCTCACTTTTTTGCTGGCCAAGGACCTGCTCGGCAAGCGCGGGGGGGTTTGGTCGGCGGCCTTGCTCGCTATCAGCCCATGGAATGTTTTTTTCTCGACCCATATTTACATCGATGGCTCCATATTGGCCTTTTTCGTCATGGCCCTGCTGTATCTTTACCACAAGATGCCGGCGCAAAACGGTAAAATGGCGGCGCTTACCGTATTATGCGGGGTTTGCTTTGGGCTGATGTGGCTGACCAAGTATTCAGCCCTGGTATTCCTAGCCGGCGTGGGCCTGCATTCCCTGCTGACGCGTGGATTTATGAAAAGCCTGAAAACCTTCGGCGCCATTTTTTTGATCGGAGCGGCGCTATTCTATTTATATCCCTTGATTTATCCCGGGCATTATCAGGGGGCGGCCCATAAAACCAATGTCGCTCTGAGCACGGGAATCGCCTACAAGCTGAGATGGCCGCTCGGCCTTTATGGGCGCAGCTTCAGCAAGGCGTTTATTTACATGGGACCATTGTTTTTGTGGGGATTTTTACGAGCGCTGTTAAGCCCGAAGGATTGGAAGCATCTGGGCCTGCCTCTCTGCCTCTGCTTGACTTATATCGGCGTTGTTTTCCTGCTGTTAAATCCCGACGCGACCGTGCTTTATTGGTCGCCGTTGGCGCCCCTGTTCTCTGTTTTCGCGGCCAGGGCCTTGCTGGACACCCTGGGTTCAAAGCCGGCCTTAATCCTCGCGGGGCCTGCCGCGGCTTATGCGGCCGTTCTGGCGGCGGTGACCACACTGGGCCCGCATATCGTCCAGTCCGTGCATCCATCCATTCACTGGTCGTGGGAGGGGCTGTTTCAGTATTTGCCTATTCGTATTTTTTTTGGACCCTCGCTTTGTCTTTACGTCAAGCCAGCGGCGATTCTTTTCGGTTTTATCGGGTTTTTCCTGTTTTTATCGATGCCATTTAAAGCGGCTTGGACCAAGAAGCACGCGCTGGCCTTGGGTTTGGGATATCTTTTGTTTTACTCGGTGGAATATTCCTACGCGATGTTCAGCCCCAAACTCCATCACGTGAGCCGGGACTTGGTGGCGGAGATGAAGGGGAATGTTTTAAAGCAGCCTGTTTATCTGCACGGCTACGGGGCCATGGCTTGTCAAATGGAGGGCATTAAGGTTTATTCTTTTATGTATGACGTTCCTTTAATGCCGAAGCTGATGAAGCTGATGGATAAAACCAAGGGCACCGTGGTGCTGCTCAACGCTCCCGCCATCGGCCCAGATACTGATTTAAGAAGGTTTTTATTGCAAAAGGCCGTTTTGACCAAAACGCTATCGGACAAAAGCGTGGTCTTGGCTGAGGTGTGGAATTTAAATTAAAATTGTGTTATGAAAGTAGCGCTATTGGCCGGCGGAATGGGTACCAGGCTGTCGGAAATGACCGACCGCATCCCTAAGCCCATGGTTGAGATCGGCGGCAAGCCGATTCTCTGGCATATCATGAAGCACTATGCCCATTTCGGCTTCCGGGAATTCGTCATCGCCTTGGGGTACAAAGGCGAGGTGATCAAGGACTATTTCATCAACTACCGCCACCATCGCAGCAGCCTGGTGGTGCACTTAAAGTCCGGACATATTCAAGTTAAGGACGGCGCCCAGGAGGATTGGATCATCCATCTCTTGGATGCCGGTGAGCAGACCCAAACCGGAGGCCGGGTCCGGCGCCTGATGCAGTACGTCGGTAAAGAGCCCATCATGCTGACCTACGGAGACGGCGTTGCCAACGTGGATATCAAGAAGCTGCTGCAGTTTCATAAAGCCCATGGGCGATTGGCCACGGTAACGGCCGCCCGTCCGCCCGCCCGCTTCGGCGGCCTGCAATTCAAAGCCAATCAGGTGACACGCTTCGTTGAGAAGCCGCAGATCGGCGAGGGCTGGATCAACGGCGGGTTCATGGTTTTGGAGCCCGAGGTCCTTGATTATATAGAGGGCGACCAAACGCTTTTTGAGCGCCAACCCTTGGAGCGCTTGGCGCGAAAAAAACAGCTGGTGGCCTACAAACATCAGGATTTCTGGCAGTGCATGGACACGGTGCGCGATTTGAAGCTGCTGGAAGAGCTGTGGAGCGGAGGCAAGGCCCCTTGGAAGCTATGGAAAAAATAAATCGTTTTTGGATGGGCCGCCGCGCGCTTATCACCGGCGCAACGGGGCTGCTTGGCTCCTGGCTGGTTAAGGAACTGCTTTCGGTTGGGGCTAACGTCGTGGCCCTGGTGATGGATGAGGATCCGCAGTCCGAGCTCTATCGCAGCGGGGATTTTAAGCGCATTTCCATCGTAAACGGCCGGTTGGAGAATTTAAGAACCATAGAGCGCGCCATTAATACGCATGAGACGGATGTCGTGTTTCACGTGGGAGCCCAGACCTTGGTCGGGGCCGCCCACCGCGCTCCCTGGGCGACTTTTGAAGCCAATATTCGCGGAACCTACAATCTGTTAGAAGCATGCCGGCTGCATGATGGGTTGGTCAAGCGCGTCGTGATCGCCTCAAGCGACAAGGCTTACGGGGAAAATCCTGCCCTGCCTTATGTGGAAACCATGCCGTTGTACGGGCGCCGTCCTTATGAGGTCTCCAAATCCTGCGCAGATTTGCTGGCGCAGAGCTATCACCACACCTACGGCTTGCCGGTGGCCGTGGCCCGCTGCGGCAATATTTATGGCGGCGGCGATTTGAACTGGAGCAGGATTGTGCCCGGCACCATCCGTTCCCTTCTGCAGGGCGAGCGCCCGATTATTCGCAGCGACGGCACTTATTTACGCGACTATCTTTATGTTGAGGATGCAGCCAAAGCCTATATGATCCTGGCTGAGAAAATTGAGGATAAGCGCGTTAAGGGCGGCGGCTTTAATTTCAGTCCGGGGAAGCCCAGCGCGGTCCTGGATATAGTCAAGGCGATTCAGAAGTTGATGAAGCAAACCGCCCTTAAGCCGGACATCCGCAACGAAGCCAAGGGGGAAATACGCAGTCAGTATCTTTCTTCCGCCAAGGCGCGCTCCTTGCTGCAATGGCAACCGCGCCATGACCTGGAGGGCGGCCTGCGTGAAACCATAGACTGGTACCGGAAATTTCTTAATGGGAGCGCCTCATGATACACGGCGTGGCGGTGCGTCCTCTGCAGCAGATCCCCGATGAGCGCGGCAAAATCATGCCCATGCTGTGCCGCGACGACTCGTGGTTTAAGGAGTTCGGCGAGATTTATTTTTCCATGATTTACCCCGGCGTGGTCAAGGGCTGGCATTTGCATAAGACAATGACCCTCAACTACGCGGTGGTCAGCGGCATGATCAAGCTGGTGCTTTATGACGCCCGCAGCGGTTCGCCCACCCGCGGCAAGGTCCAGGAGATATTCACAGGCGAGGATCATTACGCACTGGTCACGGTTCCTTATGGCGTCTGGAACGGCTTTAAGGGCATGGGCGTTAAGCCGGCGATTGTCGCCAACTGCGCTACCCTTCCCCACGATCCCAAGGAAATCACGCGGCTTAACCCCTTCTCGAAGAAAATACCTTATGATTGGGCGCTCAAGCACAGCTAAGGGCAAGACGGAAAAACTCAAACTGGAAATTCTCAAAAAGGTCCGGCAATATTACGGGCTGGCGCATAAGCCCGCGAAATTTATTCCCCATAAAACTAGAATTCAATATTCCGGCCGCGTTTTCGGGCCGGAGGAAATGGAAGCCTTGGCCGACAGCGCCCTGGATTTTTGGCTGACCCTGGGGCCATACGGCGATTTATTCGAAAAGAAAATGCGGAAGTTTTTTAGATCCCGGGATTTTGTGGCAGTTAATTCCGGCTCGACTGCCAATTTGACCGCGGTGATGTCCTTGATGTCCAGGCAGTTGGACAATCCCTTGAGGGCGGGCGATGAGGTCATCACCCCGGCTGTCACATTCCCCACCACGGTCGCCCCCCTGGTGCATGGAGGACTGATCCCTGTTTTTGTCGATTGCGAGATAGGAACCTACAATATCAACCCACATCTTATTGAAGCGGCCTTAAGCCCCAAGACCCGCGCCATCATTATCCCGCACACCCTGGGCAATCCCTGCGACATGGATATTATTGGGGATATCGCCAAGCGCCGCGGACTCTATTTAGTCGAGGATTCCTGCGACGCCCTGGGCGGCACTTTCCAAGACAAGCTGGTGGGAACTTTCGGTGAGTTGGCCACCTTGAGTTTCTTTCCCGCCCACCATATCACCATGGGCGAGGGCGGCGGGGTGGTGGTCAATGCCGGCCGTTTTTCCCGTATCGTGCGCTCGGTGAGGGATTGGGGAAGGGATTGCTGGTGCGCGACCGGCAAGTCCAATACCTGCGGCAAGCGTTTCGGCTGGCAGTTGGGAGATCTGCCGATGGGCTATGACCATAAATACATCTATTCAAATTTGGGCTACAACTTTAAGCCGACGGATATGCAGGCGGCGGTCGGAAACGCCCAGGTCGAACGCATCCCGGATTTTGTTGCGGCGCGGCGTAAAAATTTCAAGAGGCTCTATAAGGGCTTGGAAGCCTATTGCGACCGCCTTGTGCTTCCCACTTTGGATTCTCGGTCCAATCCCTCTTGGTTCGGCTTCCCAATTACGGTTAAGGAAGGACTTTCCCGGCGCGAGCTCGTGGCCTGGCTTGAAAACGCCAATATTGAAACCCGCCTGGTATTCGGAGGCAATATTCTCAAACAGCCCGGTTATCAGGGTATCGCGGCCCGCGTGCCCGGTCCGCTGGAACAAACCGACCGCATCATGAACAGCAGTTTTTTCATCGGCGTCTATCCGGGGCTTACCGAAGAGATGCTCGATTACGTGCTTAAAACCTTCAAGGGATTCTTTGCTGAAAAAGCCGACAGGGTTCATGCCTGAATCTGAAATCGCCATTTTTATCCCGGCTTATAACGCGGCCTACACCCTGCCCGTAGTGCTTGACCGCATTCCCAATGAAATCAAGGATAGGGTCAAGCAAATCTTCGTTATAGACAACGCCAGCCCGGACAACACCTATCTTATCGGCATCGGCTACCGCGAGACCAAGGGCTTGGACAAGCTTGAGGTCTTCCGCAACGAAACAAACAAGGGCTATGGCGGCAGCCAGAAAAGGGCCTATCGCTATGCCATCGACAATGGGTTCGATATCGTGATCATGCTGCATGGCGATGCCCAGTACGCCCCGGAAAAAATTCCGTATTTACTTGAGCCGTTGGAGCGCAATGAGGCGGATATGGTATTCGGTTCGCGCATCGCGGGCTTGCCTTTAAAGGGAGGGATGCCGCTATATAAGTTTCTTGGCAATAAATTTCTGACCATGGTTCAGAACTATATGCTGGGCATGAATCTGACGGAATTCCATTCCGGGTTTCGGGCCTTTCGCTGCGCGGCCTTGGCGCAGGTTCCCTTCTCGCTGTGCTCGGATGATTATCACTTCGACACCGACATCATTCTGCAGTTTAAGATCAAAAAATTGCGCATCCAGGAAATGCCTATTCCCACCTATTACGGCAAGGAAAAATCCTACGTTAACGTGATCGGCTACGGCCTCAACGTCCTAAAATCCATGTTCACTTATTGGTTGTGGGACAAAGGGCTTTTGCGGGTGGATAAATTTGACGCATGCCGACGCAAGTAAGGCAAAAAAAGCAATGACGAGTGTTTTGGTTACTGGAGCCGCCGGCTTTGTGGGCCGGCATTTGGCAGAGGCGTTGCTCCGCAATGGACGCGAGGTCCATTTGCTGGTGCGGCAAAGCACGGATCAAAGCCTGCTGGCGGATTTGCCCGGCTGTCCTGCTATTCACGTGCATGATGGCGACATGGCCGGGATGATGGATATTCTGCGCCGGGCGGCTCCCAAAACGATCTTTCATCTGGCTTCCTGCTTTCTTTCAGAACATAAGGCAAGTGATATAGAACCCCTCGTTCGGTCGAATGTGCTCTTGGGCACACAACTGCTTGAGGCTTCGGCGCAATCTGGGGTGAGCTGTTTTATCAATACCGGAACCTATTGGCAGCATTACCAAGGAAAGGACTACAATCCCGTGGCTCTTTATGCGGCGACCAAGCAGGCCTTCGAAGATATCCTGCGATATTATACGGCTGCGACGTCCTTGCGTGCGCTGACTTTGATTTTGTTCGATACTTACGGGCCGAAAGATCGCCGCCACAAATTGTTAACCCTGCTGGGGGAAGTCCAGCGCTCCGGAGTCGCCCTGCCCATGTCGCCGGGAAAGCAGTTGGCGGACTTCGTTTATATTGACGATGTCGTCCAAGCATATCTGCGGGCGGAAATTCTTTTGCAACAGCGCCCGAAAAGCGTTTGCGGCCGCCGCTTCGCCGCTGGCACGGGCCGGCATTTATCCTTCCGCGATATTGTCAGGATTTATGAAAAGGTAAGCGGCCGTCCTTTAAACGCGGTTTGGGAAGGACGCCCCTATCGCCCGCGCGAGGTAATGGTCCCCTGGCGGGGGAAATCATTGCCGGGCTGGAAGGCGGATGTCGGGTTTGAGGAAGGCCTGCGCCGAACCTTGGCCGAGGATCAGCCGCTCTGAGCGCAAATCCTGCGCCAAGCGCGTTGCAGGGTTGAAGCGGCAAGAATAATCAGCCACGGCATCAAGGGCAGGCGGTAGCGCAGCAGTGTAAATACCAGGGCAAAAGTAAAGCTTAAGGAAAAAAGAAAGCTATAAATCAGCAGCAACTCCGGTGGCCTTGCGCGCGCCAAAACAATTCCCAACAGGCCCAGCGGGATAATCCAGCCGTTGGTTAACGCGCTGACCCAATAGACCGTGGAGTAAGGAATATCATAGCTGCGCGGATTCGGGACCAAGCGGTACAGATCTAGGAAGCGCCAGGCCACCAGTTTTACGTAAGCGGAAGGTTTTTGTTTGATGAGTTCGCGGCCTGCTTTCCACAAGAACTGTTCTTGTTCTATCGGGGGCAGTTTCCCGCTTGCTTGCATGACGGGATCCTGAGATATGATTTTGCGATGGGCGGGTGTTCCGCTCAGCTCTTGGGGGACTATCTGATATTCATAAAAATTATTGCCCGCCCCCGAGCCGACGGTGCTGATCACCCAGGTGCCAAACGCCATATAATTGCGCAATGGCCATAGAAAGTATAAAGCCGCAAAAGCTGCCAGATATAGCGCTATCCATAGCGCGTTGCGCAATCGTCGCCATGCGGCAAGAATCGCCAAAGTCAGCGGGACCATGATAAGGCCGAATGGCAAAAAGGGGGTTGTGGTAAGGCCGGCCAGGGCGTTAGCTAGGCCCGCGGTTATGAATCCGGCGGGCCTGTTGTGACGCACGGCGCTTATGAGCGTCAAAACGCACAATGAAGCCATGAAAACAATCAGTGTCTCGCGTATTGGCCGGGCTGAATAGTAAATGAAAGGCGGATAAATCGCCGCGATGACCAGAGAGATTAGTCCGACGGCTGGACTAAACAGCAACTCCCCGGCCTTGCATATCAATAAAAGGGTAAGACCGCCTAAAAGACAATTAAGCGCCATAACGACGCCGTAATTCTTGCCAAACAGCTTGAAGCCTAAACCTAGAAGTAGGGGATAAGCGGGCTCCCGGTGTGCGCTCAGCTCGCCGTTTTCAGCCAAACTCCAGGTGTCGGCGAAAGAGGAGGCGAGCAGGGTATAGTTGTCGGTGTTAGGCAATTCCTTGGGCCAAACGCTCCAACAATACCCCAGTCGGAGGATCATGCCGAGCAGCAGTATCCCGGCCGTCAAATGTTTTCTCATTAATAGCGAGAGTTCTCCGCCGCGATCAAGGGATTGATAAGCCGGTAGACTTCTTGGACTTCCGGCCCAGCCCAGAGAGGATGATAACGGGCCATCAACCATGCTTTTCGTACTGCCTTTGCAGCACCCAGGAGGATGGCAGGAACAAAGCTTTGGCGGTAGAGCCTTGATTGCTTTGCCTTCTCGCCAAGTTCCCGCAGCATAAATTGTCTGGCTTCGGCCGGCTGCAGGTTGCGCAATAGATAATTGGAGAACTCATAAACCAATTTTTCTTTCTCAACAGCCATGGTTTGCGGCGGCGCGTTTCCCGCCTTTAATGCCTCCACGGCCTCGGGGTATTCCTCAATCCACTTATGGGTGACTTGGCCGCCATGAATCCGGCGCACAGCCAAGGGTTTGCGGATTACACCCGCCTCGACGCCGTCCTCAAGCATCCGAGCGTAGAGTTCGTTGTCCAAAATGACCATGTCTTTACGATAGGAGCCGTATTTCTGGTAGTGGGCGCGGGGAATGGCTAAATTCGTAGTCAGGTAGGGCAGGAATTCCTCACCCACGGCGTAATGCCCGGGCACCCTGCCTTCCTTAATGGGGCGGTCATGGGCAAATGCCGTTCCAATGATGCGTCCATAGCGGTGCAAATAGCCGTTGGAGAACACAAATCCAGCGTTGGGGTGGGCCGAGAAATATTTGGCGAACTCGTCCAAACGGTCCAGGGTCCAGAAATCATCTGAATCGATATTGGTGATCCAGCTCCCCGAGGCCATCCCCAGGGCCAGGTTGCGGCAATACATATTGCCGATATTTTTCTCCAGACGATGGTATTTAAAGCGCGGGTCCCGCGTCCATTCCCGGATCATGCGCGGCGTTTCATCCGCCGAGCCGTCATCCACGATCAGGACCTCGTAGTCCTGAAAAGTCTGGAGCTTGACGGTTTCCAGCGCCCCGGGCAGCATGCGCGCGCGGTTGTATGTGGGCAGAATAATGGAAAAAAACGGCGCCATGGATTTATTGTAGAATTTTGTTAATGCGGAGACGAAAGAATCACGCGGTATTCCTCGATCGCGACGGAGTCATTATAGAGGATGTCCATTACCTGCGCCATTCCGACCAACTGAAAATTATCCCGGGCGCGGCTTCCGCCATCAAAAAATTACGCAAAGCCGGGCTTAAAATCGTGGTGGTGAGCAATCAATCCGCCGTTGCCCGGGGTTTTATCACGCGCGGGGCATTGGAAGCGGTTCATCGCCGTCTGAAAAGCAAGCTGCGCGCTCAAGGCGGCGCATGGGACGCCATTTATTACTGTCCGCACCATCCCCAGGCGGGCCGGCGGGTGAAATGCGATTGTCGCAAGCCCGGCATTGGGATGCTTAGGGCCGCCGCGCGCAAGTTCAAACTGGATCTCGAACAATCTTATCTGATCGGCGATACCACCACTGATATGCGTACCGCCCGTAACGCCGGCTGCAAAGGCGTCCTGGTTAAAACCGGCAAATCCGGCCGTGACGGGACTTATAAGGCCAATCCGGACGCGACCTGCCGCAATCTCGCCCAGGCGGCGTCCTGGGTGATTAAAAAAGACAAAATGTTTTGAACTCCAGCCCTGCCATGTCATTTTTTGTATACTTCCGACATTGCAAGAAAATCCGATCCGGGCGGTTATAGTCGCCGGGGGCCGCGGGGTTCGTATGGGCGCGGCCACGGATGCCCTGCCCAAGCCCATGCTGCCTTTGGGGGGCAAGCCTATTTTGGAATATCAGCTGGAGTGGCTGAAGGCTTCGGGAATCACCGAGGTTTTTATGTGCCTGGGGTATAAGGCTGAAGCGGTGAGCGATTATTTTTCGGATGGCAAGCGCTGGGGCCTTAAACTGCGCTATCAAATCGAGAAAACACCTCGCGGGACCGCCGGAGCTGTGCGGGATTTGGCCTCGCGATTAGGCGATGACGCTTTGATCGTCTACGGCGATCTTTACGTGAAGATGAACTGCAAAAAATTTCTTAATTTCCATGCTTCTCATAGCGGGGCGGCCTCGTTGGTCTTGATCGAGTCTGATCATCCCGCGGATTCCGACTTGGCCCGATTGGATAAGGATCGAATCACGGGGTTTTATCGGGCCCAACCGGGCCGGCCTTATGCAAACTTGGCCTGCGCCGCGGTCTGGGCCGTGCGCCGGCCTCTGCTCGACTTAATACCGACGGATAAACCCAGCGATTTCGGACGCGAGACTTTCCCCTTGGCCTTGGCCAAAGGGATGGCGCTGATGGGCTATCGCACGAAAGAAATTCTGGCTGATTTGGGCACCCCCGAGCGCCTGGAGGCTTTTATGCGTCGGCATCCTTTGCTTCAGGGCGGCGGGCGATGATTATTTCGCGCACCCCTTTCCGCGTTAGCTTCGCCGGCGGCGGCACGGACATCGCTGCTTTTTACCGCCGTCATCCCGGCGCGGTGGTCTCCACCGCCATCGACAAGTACATGTACATTACGGTCAACCGCTATTTCGACGATCATATCATCCTGAAATACTCAAAAACCGAGCTGGTTTCCGAAGTCTCTAAAATCCGCCAGCCGATATTGCGCGAGTGTCTGCGTAAGGTGGGCATAGACCGCGGCATCGAGATCACCTCCATGGCTGATATCGTGGGCGGAACCGGGCTGGGCTCATCCTCAAGCTTCACCGTGGGCGTTTTGCACGCCCTGCATGCCTTTAAAGGCGAGTTTCGCAGCGCGGAGCAGTTGGCGCAGGAGGCCTGCGAGATCGAAATTGAAAAATTAGGCGAACCGATAGGCAAACAGGACCAGTACATCGCGGCTTATGGCGGCTTTCAATTCTTGGAATTCATGTCTGATGATGCCGTCCGGGTGGATCCCTTGATTTTCCCCGAACGGGTGCGCCAGCAATTGTCCGAGCGTCTGGTGATGGTTTACACCGGTGTGACCCGGCGCTCCGGCCCGATTTTAAGACGGGCCAAAGCCCGTTTCAAAGTGAAGGAGCAAGCCTTGAAGCGCCTGCGCGAGCTCGCGGAATTCGCCCGGCGCGAATTGCAATTGGGGATGGTTGATTCCTTGGGCGAATTGTTGGACGAGGGTTGGAAACTCAAGAAAAGTCTGGCCGAGGGGATATCGAATTCGAGCATCGACGGGGCCTATAAAGCGGCGCGCAAGGCCGGGGCTTCGGGCGGGAAGATTTTGGGAGCGGGAGGCGGAGGGTTTCTTCTTATTTTTTGTGCGCCCAGCAAGCGAAGATCAGTGCTCTGCGCGCTGCGCGATTGGCGCGAGATCCCGTTTAGATTCGAACCGGAGGGTTCCAAGATAATTTATGTCAGCAAATAGGAAAACCAGAAGCACCGCGCCCGGCAGCTTTCACGCCATGGGGCCAGGCGGTCTTTCCGCCGAGGCTTTTGCGCGCTGGTACCGTGAGGAAATATTAAATCAGTGGCAGTCATTGGATTTGAAGGCCGTAAGCCGCGCGGCTTCGGCGATCGTGGAGGCCCAGGAAAAGGGAAGGCAGGTTTTCGTGATCGGCAATGGAGGTTCGGCGGCCACGGCTTCGCACCTGGCGACGGATCTTTCCAAAACGGCCGAGGCCCCGGGCTGGCCGCTGCTTAAATGCCTTTCTTGGACCGATAACGCGTCCTTTATTACGGCCATAGGCAATGATTTATCATTCGACAAGATTTTTACCCGCCAGTTGGAAAATCTGCTGAGCCCGAAAGACATCGTGATACTGATCAGTGGCAGCGGCAACTCGGGCAATTTGCTCGAGGCGGCTCGTTACGCAAATAAGCGCGGCGCTTTGACCATCGGCCTTTTGGGTTTTGACGGGGGCAGGCTTAAGCCTCTGGTTAAAATTCCGCTGCTGGTTTCTTCTGAGCAGTATGGAGTGATTGAAGACCTGCATATGGGCATTGGGCATGTGCTCGCTTTTTTCTTGAAACAGCGCCGTTCCCGCGCTTCGTGAAGTTCTCAATCATTGTCCCGGTCTATAACGAGCGGGCGACAGTTTCCATTTTGCTTGAGCAGGTGTTGGGCGTGAGCCTGCCCGGAATTGAAAAAGAAATCATAATTGTGGAAGGCGGTTCCACTGACGGCACGCGGCAGCTGGTTCAATTTTTCGAGTCTCGCCCGGGCGTGCATGTTATTTATGAGGATAAACCCGGGGGCAAGGGCGCTGCCGTCCGCAAGGGGCTTGAGCGCGTGACCGGCGATATCGTTCTGATTCAAGACGGCGACTTGGAATATAGCGTTGTTGATTACCCCAAGCTTATTAATCCCATCGTGGAGGGAAACTATGATGTTATGTTGGGCTCGCGCGTTCTGTTCTCGCCGCAGCAATGGCAATTTAGACGCTTCGTCGGCTTGGAAAGGATTTACGGATTTTTCGTCAATTTTGGAGGCGTTTTCTTCACAACCCTCTTCAATCTCCTATACGGCACCCGGCTGAGCGATGGAGCCACGATGTTTAAGGTCTTCCACGCCAAGTACCTTAAGGGGATCAATCTCAAAAGCAACGGTTTTGATTATGATTGGGAGATTTGCGCGAAGCTAGTCAA
>MGUO01000299.1:3887-8639 GCA_001800015.1 Elusimicrobia bacterium RIFCSPHIGHO2_02_FULL_57_9 | reverse complement strand
GGTGGAGAGTTTTTTTTCGATTTTACGCTATCGTTTCGTAGAGTAGCGGGCGCAAGCCCAATGGGCGCTAGCCATAATCAATATCGGCATTACAGGCAAGCGATAACGCATTTGGCTGACGCTGACCACATGTATCATCATCGTTCCCGCCAGGAATAGAAGCAGGGGAAATAGTTCGCTCCAACGTGAGCGCAGCAGCCATAATCCCCAAAACCCTCCCAAAATCAGGAATGGCTCGACAAACAGGCTGATAATGACCAAGGCGGCGCGGTTTAAGCCGGCGCCGGGGTGGCTGTGAATTGTCTCATGGTATTGTTTGTCAATGCGCGGATATAAGCGCCAAAAGTTGACAAACTTCCGTGTCCACTGGGCCAAGGTCAGACCAGGATTATGGAACATGAAATTCAAGGCCTCACGCAGATAAATGTTGTCTCGTTGCTCATTGGGGAGGCCTTGAGCTTGTTGATAAAAAGGCATTTGTTTAAGGGTTTTCATGGCGAGACTGGTATCCTGTTCATTCTGTTCAAATAAGACGGTACCGTGCAACATGGTCATTCCGCCATGCGTATCAAGTTTAAAAATCCCCGCCGTCGCTTTATTGCGCGCCGCCCAAATTGACAAGGGAATGGCCCAGAAAAGAACCGCTAATGCCCAGGCGCGCCAGGGCCAGCGTTTTTTGGCGCAAGCCGCGGCGCAGGCAAGCCATATGATGATGGCGCTGGGAGCGGCTTCGGCGCGCGAAAGCGCGGCTAAGCCCAAGGCAAAACCTGCGGCGGGAGCTTGCCAGCAAATCCTGCGGGACTCGCTTAAGCTGGCGCAAAGCCACCAAAGTCCGGGGACCAAAGCCGCTATATAAATGGTTTCCGACATCAGCATTCCCGAATAATAAATGAAGAAAGGATAGACGGCTGAAATCGCCAAGGCCAGGCGCCCAGCCTTTTCATTGCCGGTTAATTCCTTGGTCATTCTGCCGATGCACCAGACGATCCAGGCGCCGACCAAGGCTTGTCCCAGCCGGGGGAATAGCTTGTTATGTCCGGAAAGGTAAAAAAATAGCGCAAAAAAAGTGCTGGGAACCGGCGGCACGATTTTAGAAGTTCCTTCCGTGCCCAGCACCCCGGTGGAAGCCAGTTGCCAAGCCGGAGCGTCGTAGCCGATCTCGTCGATTTGGATGAAGCGGTCGCCTATTTTTAAGGCGAAAGCCAGGCGCAGAGTCCCAGCCAGAACGACCCAGGCCCAATCCGGCGGCGGCCATCTTCGCATTGCCTAATAGTAAGACTTTGCCTTTGCTGTTGCAATACATCGAAATGAGTTAAAATCCTCTTATGCGAGCAGGCTTAATTTTACTTGCCCTGGCGGCGGCGGGTTTGCGTTTAGCCGGCATAAGCTGGGGTTTGCCGCATGCCTATAACGCGGATGAACCGCATATTATTAATCTGGCGCTTTCTTTCGGCGCCGGCACCTTGCGGCCCTACGCCTTTAAATATCCCACTTTGTGGCCCTATTTGCTCTTTTTCTTTTACGGCTTCTACTTTTTGTTCTGGTCGGGATTGGGTTTGCGCCGGGGAATCGTTGATTTTATCGGGCTTTATGCCTGGGAACCCGCGGGATTTTATCTGATTGCCAGGGCGCTCTCGGCCATTTTTTCTTTGTTGGGCGTGGCCTTTATTTGGAAAGCGCAGCGGGAAGATAATGGTCAGTCCTATCCTTGGGCGGCCCTGCTTTTAACTTTTTCCCCTGTCATCGTCGAATTGGCGCATTCCGCCAAACCCGATTGTCTCATGTTCTTTTTTGTCTGTGCCGCCTGGTATTTTGCCCTGCGCGTCTATCGTCTGGGGGAACGCCGCGACTATCGGCTGTGCGGTGCCAGCTTGGGCTTTGCCGTGTCCAGCCAATACACGGCCCTTCCCGTGGCCGTGCTTCTGCCGCTGGCGCATTTCTTGGGCCGGCAAAAGTCTTCTTTTTCCCGGCTGGCGGAAGGGACAGGCCTGAGCGCGGCTTGTTTCTTTCTCGGTTCGCCTTTTGCGCTCATTGACTTTTCAGCCTTGAGGGCCGGGCTCAACGATCATAACGAGCTTTTTGCCTTGACTCAATGGGACGGAGGGGAGGTTTTGCGCTCAATTTCGCTCAATGTCTGGAGTTTCGCGGGCGTCGGTTCCGTGGCCGGGCTGGCGGCTGTTTTGGGGTTAGGCCTGCTTTGTTATAAAGAAACAAAGCAGGCCGTGGTGATTCTAGGGCCTATTGTCCTTTATATTCTTATGCTCAGCCGTAATCCCGATGGAGGTTGGCCGCGCTATTTACTGGGATGTTTTCCCGGTTTGGCCTTGCTTGCCGCGCAGGGCCTATCCTGGCTGGATCGGCCGCAACGCCCCTTGATGACCGTACTTTTGGCTGCGACCTCTTTTTTCCCCGGCATGGCGCGCAGCGCGCGCATGGACCGGGAGATGCGTCTTCCCGACACCCGCGCTCAGGCCGAATCTTGGATTTTAAGCCACATTCCCAAAGGCTCGACGTTGCTGTTGGACGAAGCGCATGCCTCGCCGCGGCTGCCGATGCAGCGAGAGCAGGTCTTGCAGCTTATGGAACAGACCAGGCGTCGCGGCTCGCCGCGGGCCCGCCTTTATCAGGGCATGGCGCAGACCCACCCCGGCGACGGCTACCGGCTCTTGCGCATTCAGCGCACGGCCAGAGAATTGCATTCCGCGCCGCGTCATGTGGAGCTTTCCCAGGCCGATTCGCCGGTGCTTGACGTGCGGCCGGGTCTTGATACGGCGCGCGCGGCGCGGGTTGAATATGTCGTCACCTCCAGTTTTGGGGCCAACCCCCAGATTTCCCCGGAGCTGGCGGTTTTCTTCGATGAACTCTATGGGCATGCCGAGTTTTTGCGCAGCTTCGAACCCCTGCCGGGCCAGGTGGCGGGGCCTGTTTTGCGCGTTTTTGCCCTCTAATCCATGAAAATCATAGCGGTTTTGCCTGCTTACAATGCTGAAAAAACCCTGGAGAAAACCATTCAAGACATTCCATCCGGGTCAGTTTCCGAGATTATCCTGGTTGACGATTGCTCTAAAGATCAGACCGCGGCCCTGGCGCGCAAGCTGGGGCTGATCACCATCGTTCATGAAAAAAACCTGGGCTACGGCGGCAATCAGAAAACCTGTTACGCCGAGGCCCTTGAGCGGGGCGCGGACATCGTCATCATGATCCATCCCGATTATCAATATGACGCCCGGTTGACTCCGATTATGACCGGGCTAATTTCCTCTGGAATTTGCGATGTGGTGTGCGGCAACCGCATTCGCACGCGCGGGGAGGCCCTTAAGGGAGGCATGCCGCTTTATAAATATTTCTTCAACCGATTCTTTACTATTTTCGAGAATTCCCTGACCGGGCAGAATCTGGGCGAGTGGCATTCCGGCCTGCGCGCCTATTCGCGCCGCGTTCTGGAGACCATCCCATGGGAGCTTAACTCCAACGATTTCGTGTTCGATCAGCAGTTTCTTATTCAGGCCGCCGCCTGCCGCTTCCGCATAGGGGATGTGCCGGTCACCGCTCGCTATTTCTCCGAGGCTTCCTCGATTAACTTCCGGCGCAGCGTGATTTACGGCCTTTCCACTCTGGTGTTGTTGGGGCAGTTCCTTCTTCACAGCTTGGGCCTGGTTCACTTCGCCTTGTTGACGCCCAAGCGTCAACTCCAATGAAGCGCTGGCCGCTCTGGGCCGCTCTAGCCACCTTGCTTTTCGCGATTTATACGGCGGCATCCTATTTCGCCGTCCCGCTTCAGGCCGCACTCATGGCCTCGTTTCAGCTGGGTCTGATCGTACTTATCGCCACCGGCTCGGGACGGGTGGTTCTTAGGGTTTTGGGCTTATCCGATATCAGCGAATCTCAAAAAACCTTGATCGGCTGCACGCTCGGTTTAGGAGTTATCAGCCTAGGGATGCTGTTTCTAGCCGGCCTGCAGATTCTTTACGGCTGGGCCGTTTTCTTCATGCTGGCTCTGCTCTGGTTAATCGGATTTACCGAAATGCGCGCCGTGGTTCTTTCTCTGATGGTAAACCGCAATCTGTTAGGCGAACGTCCTCTGGCGGCCGCGCTGGTCTTGGCGCTTTTGGGGCTGGCCTATTGGATGAGCTGGATTCCTCCTCATCAATATGATTCCCTGGTTTATCACTTGGCCTTGCCGCAAGCCTACGTGAACCGGCACGGCCTTGGGCTGGTGGAGCATTTATTTTATTCCTATTTTCCCCAGAACGGCGAGATGCTTTTCACCCTGGCCCTGATCATGAAATACGACATTCTGGGCCAGATGCTTATGTGGCTGGCCACGGCTTTAAGCGTGTGGTGGCTTTTCGAAATAGGCAAAAGGGAGGCTCCGCTCTCGGCGGTTTTGCTTTCATGCCTCATCCTTTGCACCCATACCTCGGTCATGCTTTTGGCCTCGACCGTTTACGTCGAGCCTCTGGTCATGCTCTGGGTGAGCGCGGCCGCACTTTCTTACTTCCGATGGCGGCAGCTCAGTGCCGCCAATCCGCGCCAGCGCAGCTGGCTGGTTTTATCGGCGCTTTTTACCGGCCTGGCCCTGGGAACAAAGTATTATGCCGGAATTGCGGCGGCAGTTATCGGGACATTCTTAGTTTTCCGGGTCATTTCTGGTTGGCGGCAGGCGCGCCGCGACAGAATGCTGGATTTATGCTTTTATACCGGAATTGTCTCCTTGCTTTTTTCGCCTTGGATGATCAAAAATGCGCTGAC
>MGUO01000299.1:0-3861 GCA_001800015.1 Elusimicrobia bacterium RIFCSPHIGHO2_02_FULL_57_9 | reverse complement strand
AGCGGTATTTCAACATATTAACCGAATACGGCCACGAAGACGGATTTTGGCGGGATATGATCTCTTTGCCGTTTCTGCTTGTGACGGGCGATCTCCGCTTCGGCGGCGGCATGGATATTTTAGGCGCTCTGGGCTGGAGCCTCACTTTTTGGTCCCTGCCTCTGGGGATATGGGCTTGCCGGAAAAATAAATTTCTGCGCGGCCTGCTTTTTTTCTGCGGAGCTTACATGATGATCTGGTTTTCGACCAGGGTGGTCCTTCGTTTTTTGTTGGCGCTGGCGCCTATTCTATGCCTTTTCGCCGGCTGCGGCCTTTACGCCCTGCTAAACCTATTAGGCTCGCGCGGCCGCGCGGCGCTGTTATCAGCCATCGCCATTCTGATGACGACGCAGATGCTTCTCTATCTCTACGTTCAGGCGGGGGTGTTTTCCGGCGGCAATGTCTTGTTGGGTCTGGAAACCCGGGATAAATACCTGTCCCGTCTGGAGTATTACCCCTGCGCCCGCTATGCCGCGGAGCATCTGGACAAAAATGATAAAATTCTTCTTGTAGGCGAACAGCGCGGCTATTATATCGAGCAAAGCCATATGGCGACCACGGTCCATGCCCCCAATCGCTATATTATGTGGGCCAATGGAGCGCAAAGCCCTTTGAATTTCGCCCAGAAATTAAGGCAGGAAGGATTCGGCCATATTCTTTTCGTGCCGCGCGAAGCGCAGCGGCTGGGCCTTCCCGCCAGCCAGTTCAATGAGGCCGGATTGGCAAATTGGCAGGGGCTGGAGCCCGATTACGCCAAAATTGTGTTTCAGGGGCCGGCCTGCGCTGTTTACTCGATTTTGAGCGAACCAGCGCATTAGGCGATGCTTTATTTTTACGCGATTACGGCGGCCTTCGCCGCTTCTTTTGTCCTGACGCCGGGGATACGGCTGCTGGCCATCCGCTACGGCTGGGTAGATGTCCCTTCTTCCTCGGTCAAAACGCATAAAGTCACGACCCCGTCCATGGGGGGCATCGCCATTTTTACGGTGTATTCGGCGACCTTGTTGTTGTTGCGTTATTGGACGCAGTTTCCAACCGGCACTTTGTACAGCCTCCGGGCCCTGCTTATGGGAGGCGCGGTGATATTTTGCTTGGGCATCATCGATGATCTAAAAAAACCAGAAGGCCTGGGATTTAAGGCCAAGTTTTTTGGCCAAGTCCTGGCAGCCGGCGTGCTTATTCTTTTTGACCTGCGCATCCAATTCATCACCCCCGATTATTTGGCCATAGCCCTGACCTTGTTGTGGGTGGTGGGAATCACCAATGCGTTTAACATCATCGATATAATGGATGGCTTAAGCGCCAGCCAGGCCGCAATCGCCGCCCTGGGTTTCTTGATGATTTCGCTTCCTTCGGAAGAGCTTTACGTTAATTTCGCTTCCGCCGCTTTGGCGGGGGCCGCCTTGGGCTTTATTCCTTGGAATCTTTCCCATAGACGCAAGATATTCATGGGTGATTCGGGGAGCATGCTGCTGGGCTTTCTTTTGGCCGGCATTTCCCTGGGGACCAAGTATACCGAAGTCAACGATCTCGGCGTTTTCGCTCCGCTTTTGATTCTGCTGGTCCCGGTTTACGACACCTTCTTCGTCATTTTCTTGAGAATGCGCCAAGGGCAATCGCCCTTTTTGGGTTCTAAAGATCATTTTGCCCTGCGCCTGGAAAAAGTCGGCTATTCGCGGCGCAATATCGTGTTGATGGCCTCTGTTGCCGCCGCCTTTCTCTGTTTTTGCGCTTTTTTGGCGACCCAATCGACCCCGGGTTGGGCTTTGGGCATCTATGCCGTGATATTGGCCGAGATACTGCTCTTAAGCCGGACCCTGGCGCGGGTGGCGATGCGTGATTAAAACGGATGTTTTAATCCTGGGCGGCGGGCTTGCCGGTCTTTCCACGGCTTATCATCTTAATGAATGCGGCGGGCTCTCCTCGTTAGTGGTCGAGAAAAACGCCGCCGTGGGGGGCACTGCCGGATCCGTAAAACAGGGCGGCTTTGTTTTTGACTATACCGGCCATCTTCTGCACCTCCACGATCCTTACGGCAAGAATCTGGTGTTGGGTTTGCTGCGAGGCAATCTGGCGGCGCATGAGCGCAGTTCCTGGATTTATTCGAGGGACGTTTATACGCGGTATCCTTTTCAGGCCAACACTTATGGCCTGCCCAGTAAAGTGGTGGAGGACTGCTTGGCGGGTTTCTTTAAAACCATTCACCGCCTTGATTGGCGGCCGCTGTCGCCCCGGCCTTCCTTTCGCGACTGGAGCCTGCGCCAATTCGGCGCGGGCATCAGCCGGCATTTCATGTTTCCCTACAACGAGAAGCTTTGGCGTACGCCTCTCTCCAGAATGACCACGGAATGGCAGGGCCGTTTCGTACCCAAGCCCGCAGCCAGCGAGGTGCTTTACGGCGCCCTGGCGGACCAGAAAAAGTTTTTCGGCTACAACGCCTCATTCCGCTATCCCAAGCGCGGCGGCATCCAGGTTTTGCCGGATGCCCTGGCCGCGCGGCTGAAGCCCGGGCAGATCAAAACCTCAAGCCCGGTTCTTTCCGTGGATCTGCGCGAGCGGGTGGCCGTGGCGCAAGGGTTGGGGGAAGTCGGATTTTCCCGCTTGGTCAACACCCTGCCCTTGGTTGATTTTTTAGATTTAGCGGCGCCCTTTCCCGCGGCCGTCAGAGCCGCCCGGGCCAAGCTGCGCTACAACACGGTCTACTGTTTGAATCTGGGTGTTAATCGCGCGGCCCTACCGGAAAAGCATTGGGTGTATTTCCCAGAAAAAAAATATCCGTTCTACCGGGTCGGCTGCTACAGCAATTTTGCCGCGGCAAACGCTCCGCAAGGAACAAGCTCATTTTATATCGAAATCTCCCGCCGCGCCTGGGAAAAGGCGGATTTGCCGCGCCTGGAAAACGCCGTTCTCTCCGGGCTGCGCTCCTGCAGGATTTTAAAAAGCGGAGACAAGCTGCTCAGCAAATTCTGGATGCCCATTCGCTGCGCCTATGTGGTGTATGATTTCGAGCGCACCCAGGCCGTTGAGGCCATTTTTAAGGCCTTGGGCAAAATGGGCGTTGAGTCCATCGGGCGCTATGGCGGCTGGAAATATTCCTTCATGGAAGAAACAATTCTGGACGGCAAACGCTGCGCCGAACGTTTGGCGGGCCGGTCCCAGCCCGCCCGCCTTTCCCCTGGCGATGCGCAGGCCGAGCTTAAGCCGCTTAAGTAAGCCGGCTTGCATGCGGTATTCGCAGGGCGCAATCTCTATTGGTATAATAAACACACGATGAACGTTTGGGGGCCGCGTTTTTTGGCCCTCATGGTCTTTTGCGGCTTCTCCGGCTGTGTTGCGGAAATGGTCAAAAAAGAGCGCCCGCGCAAGGGGCCCGTTCCGGAAGTGGGCTTTGTCGATTTAGGCGGCGGCGAAATCCGTTACTCTGTGGAGGGCTGGAGATTGATCGTCGCGGCCAGGGGCATGGCGGCGAACCGGCGCATGAAGCGCGTGTGCAGGGGCCTGCAGCCCCAGATCACGGACGAATTTACCCGCGAGGACGTTGAAGTGCCGTATTCCGGAGACGATTTGGCGCCTAATTTGGAGAAAGGACTGGAGCATTACAACATGGCTCCCTATCACCATATCGTTTTTGAATGCGTGCCGAAAGAAAAGCCTGGCAAACCATGAAACAAGATAAGAATCTGGTATTTTTTGATCTGGAAGCAACCGGCGTGGCCGCCCATGATGACCGCATTGTCGATATCGCCTTAATCAAGCGCAGTCCCGAGGGTGCCGAGGAGAGCTTTTCCTCCTTGGTTAATCCGATATCGACAATGCGGTCAT
>MGUO01000298.1:3324-6162 GCA_001800015.1 Elusimicrobia bacterium RIFCSPHIGHO2_02_FULL_57_9 | reverse complement strand
CTTTTGGTAGTCGGATGGCGATCATAGTGTTTCCTTGTGTATAACAAGTATAACATAAAAAAACACAGCGGCGTAAAGCAGAAAGATCAAAAACGGCTTTTTAATTCCGCGCTGGTGGCCAGGAAGGGGCCGCCTCAGGAAACGGGAAAAATCGTACGCTAAGGGTTGGCTGCAGGTTGTAGCCGAATTCTCAAAACTCCTAAGTTATGCGACACCCGGTTAAATAAACGCCCTCCGAGCGGGGGTCTGTTTGCAAAAGTCTATCGCAAAATCATATCCTTTTGCAAGGACTTTTGCGACAGGCGAAGAGGAACTTATGAAAATCGGCTATGCGCGGGTTTCAACACTGGACCAGAACCTCGACTTGCAACTGCAGGCGCTTAAAAAAGCGGGGTGTCAGAAGATCTTCCGCGAAAAAGTTTCCGGAGCCAGCCGCCAGCGGCCGGAATTCCAACTGATGCTTAATCAGCTCCGGGAAGGCGATACGGTTATTGTTTGGAGGTTGGACCGCCTGGCGCGCTCCACCCGGCATCTGCTGGAGACCATGGAAACCATCCGCGAAGCCGGCGCCCGGTTTCAATCCCTTTCAGAGCCCTGGGCGGATACTACCACCCATGCCGGCAAGATGATCATGACCGTATTCGCCGGCATTGCTGAATTTGAAAGGGAGCTTATCCTGGAACGAACCCAGGCCGGCCGCATCGCGGCCAAAACCAAAGGCGTACGTTTTGGGCGGCCGCCCAAGCTTAATCCTGAACAACTTAAACTGGCGCAACGATTAATTGAAGAGGGGAAAGCAGCCCATGAGATCGCCGACACTTTTAATGTCCATGTCGCCACAATTTACCGGCTGTCCGCGGCGATGGACTCTGTAATATAAGTCGCTCAACATGGCAGGGGAAGTGATAAAATATCTTTACTTACTTTATGAAACGATTCCGGATTTATATTGACGAGTCAGGCGATCACACCTATCATCATTTAGACAGCCTGGCCTCCCGTTACCTCAGCCTGACCGGAGTCGTTATTGAATCCGAACTCTACCGGACACAGCTTCAGCCAGAGTTCGAGAGACTTAAGCAATCACATTTCCCACATAGTCCCGATGAGCCTGTTATCCTCCACAGAAAAGAATTGATCAACCGGGAAGGAATCTTCGGAGCACTGCGCGACGCAGATCGTGACCAGGCTTTCACGGCAGACCTTGTGCGATTCCTCTCTGCCCAGGACTACGCCATTTATACTGTCGTTATCGACAAGAAAGCCCATACTGACCGCTACGGCAAGGCCGCCTCCCATCCCTATCACTACTGCCTGACAGTTCTCCTGGAACGCTATCGCGGTTTCCTGACCGCTGAAGGCGGGCGGGGCGATGTTATGGCCGAGAGCCGCGGTGGAACAGAAGACATGGAGCTTAAAAAGGTTTACCAGGAACTTTATGAAGATGGGACGCAATTCCTCAGTGCACAAAGTTTTCAAGGAGTGCTGACTTCCCGCGAGCTTAAATTGAAAAAGAAAATCGCAAACATCGCGGGGTTACAGATGGCGGATCTGCTCGCCTATCCGATAAAGCAGGATATCCTTGCCAAAGACGGTATTTCGGGCGTAAGCCAAGGGGATTTTGGTGAGAAGCTTTGCAGCAGTGTACAGAGCAAGCAGAACACCTATAGCCGTAAGCTCCTAAAATGAAAAGCCTGCTTTCGCAGGCTTCTCACGCTGACCCATACGGGCCATCCACCTCCGATTGCTCGGATTAGTTATAGTATAGGATATAACCCCAAAATCGTCAAGGGCATTTTCGTGTCCCTCGTCGGAGCTGCTGTCCAATCCTCGCACTTTGCCCGGTTCAGTTGCCAGTGGCGTAGACCTGTGGAGACCCGCGCCAGCTGGCGCGTCAGGTTAAGCTTGCCATGAGTGTTTTAAAATCCCCGAAGGAAAAGGGCTTGCGCAGGATGGCGTGAATGCCTTTGTCTGAAAGCTGGCGGTCTATCTCTGCCTGGTCCACGGCTGTTATGACCACAACCCGCGACTGCGGGTCTGCGCGCCGGAGGTCCGCCAGCACTTCCAGGCCGGATCTTCCGGGCAGGAGAAGGTCAAGGAAAACCACGTCAGGTTTTAGCCTGGTAAAATACTGGAGCGCTTTCTCTCCGTCCTCGGCTTCACCCACGAGCTCATGGCCGAGCTTCAGCAGCAGGGACTTTATAACATGCCTCGTCATTTCATTATCTTCTACCAGTAGTATTTTTATAATGCCACCTATTTTCTTATAAAGTTTTAAGCAGCACGTGCCTACGCCAGGGCTTTGGTTACTGCGGCCAGGAAAACTTCCACTTTAAAAGGCTTTTCAAAATATACGTCCGGGACCTGTTCCGGGGGGAGTAGCGCGACCGAGCCCGACACGAGCAGGCACTTGGCGCCTGCCTGTTTTCCCTCGAAGATCTTTATCAGGTCCGTGCCCAGCCCGTCCCCGAGCATCAGGTCCGTTATCAACAGGTCGTAGTTCTTGGAATTTATAAGCCGCGCGGCTTCGGCAAAACTGGAAGTTTTGGAAATTAAATAATCCGTGCCGGTAAACAGGCGCGTATAGACATCGAGCATGGCCTCGTCGTCGTCGGCCACAAGTATATTTCTAGGCATCTTATTTCCCCTTACCCCGCCAGATGCCCTCACCCGCACATAGCCCCCCGGCTACTGTATGAGTGTAACATAAGTTACACTCGACCGACAGAGGCAGATGGCCTACGCGCGCGTAGGCCACAAAACCTATGACGCGCATCAACTTACTTGAAGCGGTATTTGGCGGGGGCGTGTAATGCGTTTACGACGGGCTCTTAAAGG
>MGUO01000298.1:0-3315 GCA_001800015.1 Elusimicrobia bacterium RIFCSPHIGHO2_02_FULL_57_9 | reverse complement strand
GGGGGGGGGGGGGGGGGTACACGAGCGAATAGTGTCTCACGCACCTTGCGGATAAGCACGTCGAGCGTGAAAGGTTTCTGGATAAAGTTCACGTCCGGATCCAGTATGCCGTGCGCAAGAACGGCGTGGTCCGTGTAGCCAGACATGAAAACAACTTTTATGCCGGGGTGTAGAGCTTCCAGGTCCGCGGCCAGTTCCAGACCGTTCTTTTTCGGCAGCACCATATCCGTCAGGACGAGGTGGACGGGGCCCTTATGCCGTTTGCAGACCGCCAGGGCTTCCTCGGCGCTGGCGGCTTCGAGCACGGCGAGGCCGTCCTGCGCGAGGGTGCGGCGCACGAGCGTCCGCATCTGGAGATCGTCTTCCACCACCAGAACGGTTCTGCTCCCGGTGGCCAGCTTTTTAAGGACCGCGGGCTGTTCGATTATTGTCGCCTCGCCCGTGGCCTGCGGAAAATAGATCTTGAAGACCGTGCCGTGCCCCTCTTTGCTGTGGACGACTATTGAGCCGCCGCTTTGTTTAATAATTCCGTGGACCGTGGAAAGCCCGAGGCCCGTTCCCTGGTCGCGCGGTTTTGTGGTAAAGAACGGCTCGAAAAGGTGGGATTGTGTTTCGGCGCTCATGCCGCAGCCCGTGTCGCTGACCGACAGCATTACATAGTCGCCCGGCTCCAGGGTGCCGTTATGGTGGAGATACGCTTTCTCCATGCGGACGACGGAGGCTTCAATAGTGATCTTGCCGCCTTTCGGCATGGCGTCGCGCGCATTGATACAGAGATTTAAAAGCACCTGTTCGAGGTAGCCCTGGTCCGCTTTTATAAGCGCCGGCGTCTTGCTTTCGATCGCTGTCAACTTTATATTCCCGCCGATGAGCTGTTTAAGCATTGTTTTCATGTCCAGAATGACCGGATTTACGTCCAGTACTTTAGGCTGAAGCACCTGTTTGCGGCTGAAGGCCAGGAGCTGGCGCGTTAACGCGGCGGCGCGCAGCCCCGCTTTGTTTATTTCTTCCGCGTCCTGGTGCCGGGGATCGTCCGGAGCCAGACTTTTAAGGAGGAATTCGCTATAGGCTAAGATCGCGGCCAGGATGTTGTTGAAATCATGCGCGATCCCGCCGGCCAGCCTGCCGGCTGTTTCCATCTTTTGCGACTGGCGGAGCTGTTCTTCAAGCTTTGTTCTTTCCTGGCCGGCGGCTTTGGCGGCGTTTATGTCTTCTATCATGCCGAGATAGCGCGGATTGGCGTTGTCGAACGCCGGCAGCGGCGCGGCGGTCAGGCTTGTCCAGACCACGGCGCCGCCGGGCTTGAGGTAGCGTTTTTCGAGCTGAAAGACTTTTATCTTCCCGGCGTTCAGCAGCGCCAGATTGTCCGACTGGTCTTTTATATCGTCGGGATGTGTGATGCTGGGCCAGTCGGCGGCGGTCAATTCTTCCAAAGACCGGCCGACGATCCTGGTGAACATCGGGTTCGCGCTTAAGAACCGCCCTGTTTTAGCGTCGACCAGGCAGATACCCATGGGCGATTCGGTAAAGATGGTTTTAAACAGCGCTTCGCTTTCCGTTAACGACTCCAGCGCCTTCTCCCGGACGGCAAGTTCTTCCGCAAGTTCGCGGGTGCGTTGTGCGACCAGGATTCCCAGTTTGTCCTGATCGGTCCGCTGTAGAATATTGGCCGCTTTAATTTTCAGCATGGCCCGCAGCTGGACGGTTAATTCCCATAATTCCAGGGGTTTTAAAATAAACGCCTCGCCGCCCGCCTCAAAAGCTTTTTCGCAGATTTCCCTGTTGGGTTTTAAAGCGGTCAGAAAGACTACCGGGATATGCCTGAGGCGCACGTCTTCTTTAAGCCGCCGGCAGACTTCAAACCCGTCCATTGCGGGCATGACTATATCGAGCAGGATTATGTCGGGGTTCCCGGCCAGCGCCAGGGCTATGCCTTTGAGGCCGTTGGTGGCGGTGGTAAAGCCGGTTCCGGGAAAAGCGTACTCTACGGCGGTATTGAGGACCGCCAGGCTGTCTTCTTCATCGTCGATAGCTAAGACGTTCATTTTAGTAGTGGTCATTTCATCCTATAAATCCCGGTTTACCGCGCGGAGCATTGATTTTCTTTTTTGGGGAAGATAAGCGTAAAGGTTGTGCCTTTGCCTACGGAGCTTTTTACTTCTATCCGGCCTTTGCAGGTTTCCGTAATTTGTTTTACCAGCGCGAGCCCGAGGCCCAGCCCGCCGCTTTTTCTGGTCATGTAGTCGGCCACCTGGTAGAAAGGGTCATAGATAGCGTTAAGTTTCTCCGCCGGTATGCCGATGCCGGCATCTTCCACGCTGAGCCGGATGCCGCCGGCGTTTTCAACCAGCGTTATTTTAACGACGCCGCCCGGAGGGCCGAAAGTGACGGCGTTTCTTATGAGGTGCTTTATCGCCACGGTTAGTCTTTCCGGCTCACAGTTTATGGTCGGGGCGGTTTCGGGAAAAAAAGTAAGCGCGGATGCGCTATGTTCTTTGAAAACAGGCTCCAGTTCCTTAACAGCTTTTCTTATCAGGTCCGCGGCATCAGCCGCCGACGGCTGCGCCGGGCACATTGAGTTTCTGGAGGCAGTATACGCGAGAATGTCGTTGATAATTTCACCCAGGCGCAGCGCGCCGGTCTGCGCGGCGTTTATTATGGCTTCGGGCGCGCCCGCGGGCCCGCTGTTTTTGATTATTTCGATCCCGCTCAGTATTTTTGTCAGCGGGGTTTTTAATTCATGGCCGATCACGGAGAGGAAAGCGTCTTTCATCTTTTCAAGCGCTTGCAGTTGGGAGTAAGCGGCCAGAATTTCGTCCCTGGCGGCTTTGGTGTTTGTAAGCTCCAGGGAGAGTTTCCGTTTCTGCAGGCAGCGTTCCACGGTAAGGTGGAGCATTTCGTCGGAGAACGGTTTTACCAGGTAATCATAGGCCCCCGCTTTGATCGCGCCTATCGCGTTTTCAAGATTCGGGTCGCCGGTCATTATGATTATGTCGCACGTGCAAGCCCGGGCTTTTATTTCTCTGGTCAGGGTTATGCCGTCCATCCCCGGCAGGTTTACGTCTATCAGGGCCAGCTCGAAAGGCTCCAGGAGCACTTTATTCAGGAACTCCTCGGCCGACCTGGCCACCGTGGCCGCAAAGCCGCGGCTTTCAAGCGCGCGGCCGAGAAAGCCGGACATGGAACTGTCGTCTTCTATTATGAGTATTGCGGTTTTACTTTCTTCCATTTGATTTCTCATCCAGCATTTCACGGATCTTAGCCAGCAACTGCGGGAATTCTATCGGTTTGTGAAGCTGGACCGTATCATTTATA
>MGUO01000297.1:14482-17768 GCA_001800015.1 Elusimicrobia bacterium RIFCSPHIGHO2_02_FULL_57_9 | reverse complement strand
AGGTCGACGATGAAGGACCGGCTTGCCGTGTTGGTCGTATGAATTATGCGCCCGCCCGGCTCTACAGTTATCCCGGCCAAAACCAGGCGAAGCGTGCCATTCTGTTCGAAAGTGGCGTTGTTTTTGATAGTAAGCTGACCGCCGGAAGCAATCCCGGTAGAAAGCCTCAGCGTTGGGTTGTTCACTCCACCCAGGGTCAAAGTGTTGAAGTTGATGCTTGGCGAACTTGTGTTGACGATGATGGTCGTGGTCACATCGATTGTGACGTCATCTGCCGCCGTAGGCACTCCTGGGGGGCTCCAATTAGAGGCCGTATACCAATTAATGTCCCCGCCACCGCTCCATGTGAGCACCGCTGCAGGAGCCGTGTTGGCGCAGAAAAGCTCCAAAAATAAGAAAAGCCGCGCAACCAGACCAAGACGGCTGGGAAAATTCGATGGTGGCCTCGTTTGTTTCATGGGTGGTACTATAATCCCCTACGCGTGAGCCTGCGATATTGATCCAGCAGTTGTTCTTGGCATCTTTTTTTGTCGTCCGCGCTCATTCTTTCCAAATCCGTAAGCTGCGCCGGCCAGGTCTTACTCCGTTCCAGGCTGGCCAAGATCATCTCAACCCGAGCCAAAATCCCCTCCGCGCCAACGGGTTTAGCCTGAAAATTCTTGGCCCCAAGGCCCAAGCCGTCCAGGAGCTCCCCCGCCATAGCCGGCGCCTCGGATAAGATCAACACGGGCAAATCCCGCAACTCTGGAGATGTCCTCAGAAGCCACAGGAAATCCAAAGACTCCTTGAACGAGCCTCCGAAATTCCCATCGAGCAACACGATATCGGGTTTGATCTCCCGGATTCTTCTTAAGCCCTCCGCCACGCCACGCGCATTGTTGAACTCCCAATGGGTATGGGACGGAAGGGCATCGCGCAGGGACTGGGCCAAGACCTCATCCCTATCTATTATCAACACCTTGGTAGCCATGCCTTATTCCTCAAATGGGCAAGCTGATCTCCTGAAATATAACAGGTAGGCGGTAAAGGAGATGTAAAGAAGATGTAACTAAGTTTCAGGGATCAGGAATTTGCAGGTATATTAAGGCTTCAAGCAATACCCCAGTTCCTGAACGGTCTTGATCAGCTTGCCGGATCTTCCCAGCTTCTTGCGGAGTCTGGCGATATGCATGTCCAAAGATCGCGTGGACTGGTCCTGGCTGGCCTCGGGGAGTGTTTCGATCAGCGACTCGCGGGAAAGCGGGGCGCCATCTTCCCGCATCAAGAGTTGCAACAGGGCGAACTCGGTGGGGGTCAAGCGCACCTCCTTTCCTCTGATGGAAAGACTATGGGTCGCGAGGTCCATGACCATCCCATATCGCGAGAGGGTACGGTGGAACGAATTCCGGTCATGGCAAAGGCAGTTGGCGATCCGCTGTAAGAGTTCTAAGTGGGTGCATGGTTTTTTGAGGCAATCGTCAGCGCCGGCTTCGAAAGCCTTTTTGGTTATTTCATCGCCCGTATCAGCCGTCAGCGTCAAGATGCGCAAGGACCCCACCCTTGGATCCTCTCGGATAAGACGGATCATCTGGAGCCCGTCAATGCCCGGCAGATGCAAATCAAGAAGAAGCAGGTGCGGGTTGAAAGACCACAGGGTTTGCAGCCCCTCCTCACCGGTCCTTGCGATACGGCATGCATAGAGGGGGAACAATACGAACTTGACAAATTTTAGGAACAGGATTTCGTCATCTATGACTAGAATCCGCGGCTTGGACGTGAGCACCACGGTAAGAGTATAGGGAGTGTCGTGGAAAAATTCAAGGCCGCAAACGTGACCTGTCGTGCCTTCTGTCGTGCCTTCTGGAAAATTATAAGTATAGGGGCTATACTCAAGGGAAATGTTTAAAATCTTGCTGGGATTATGTCTCCTGCCGGTTTTCGCCGGAAGCGATGGGCAACCAACTGCCGGCGATGATGAGCCTGAAGCGCCTTCCGTTGTCGTAACCGAGCCCTGCATGCTTGCTGGTGGACAGTATGATATTGCATGGGATGAGTGTAAGAAGGCTATGCGGGCTAAAAGAATATTCGACAATCTTTTTCTGGCAGCCGGATTGAACAGTCAATATCGCTTCGGACTAGACCTTGGTGATGGGGGCGCTTATTATCGGCCGAGTTTAAAGACAGTTTTCCTCACCTTGGGGTTTTTAAGAAAATACGGCGATCAAGAAGGGGTGGTTATGAGGCCTCTGGCCCATGAGCTCGCCCATGCGCTGCAGCACCGGGATGGATTCTTGATCGCCAGCTCGCATAGGCTTTTTACCTGGCATTTCACTTCTCAGCAGATCGAGGCGCATGCCGATATGATCGGCGCTCAAATCGCGGCCCGCGCCGGCTATTCACCGGAGTTATTTCTTGAAGGCATGCAAAAATATCTTACGTGTGAAGGCATAAAATCCGGAAGTGACGACAAAATCCGTCCGTCGGATGGGGATCGCTGGGTCAATATTTTAAATGAAAAACCCCGTCTGGCTGCTGAACGAATTTCCACGCTGGTGCAAGTCTCGGAAATGGCGGAAAGGCTGAATAAATCCCCAGAGGATGCCTACCGCCATTTGGAGAGAACCTTTAGCGGCGAAGCCGTGTCCGGGTCCGTTAAGCGCGCGCGTGAAGAAAATCCTTTTTCAATGCGGGTAACGCCCGGCTATTTTGATGAACACGGCAGAGCGCCAATAACTGGCTTAGCAATAAATTCCATTCCAGACCCGGAAATTCCGGGAACATTGCCCCAAGATTCGAAGAGTCAAGACATTTCTTTAGGCCGCGCCCGGCAGGCGGTGGTCAACAGCTTGATGAAAGGCTCCTGGGGTGACGGCTGGGTGCGCCGCCTGGCTGCCCAAGCCTGCGGGGCGGAATTTGACGGCACTTTTGTAGGAGCCGTCAGCGCAGGCTTGGTTAAAACTTTAATTCCCGCGAAGAATCCTTAGAAGGGTCCCCTTCGTTTTATTCGTAACGCAACGCTTCGATAGGCGAGAGAAGAGAGGCTTTTCTAGCGGGCCACAGGCCGAAGAGAATCCCGACTCCGGCCGAGAAAACGAAAGCCAGGATCACGGCTTGAGGGGTCACTACCGCGGCCCAGCCCGCGAACTTGGACAGGATCACCGAGACCGTGACGCCCAGGATAATCCCGATGACTCCCCCTAAGGTGGAAAGGACCGCCGATTCGATCAGGAACTGGAAAAGAATGGCCCGCCGCGCCGCTCCCACGGCTTTGCGCAGGCCGATCTCGCGGGTTCTCTCGCTGACGGAA
>MGUO01000297.1:5623-14420 GCA_001800015.1 Elusimicrobia bacterium RIFCSPHIGHO2_02_FULL_57_9 | reverse complement strand
GCAGGCGGTGCCGACGCCGCATCAGATCCTCTATGGAACTCATCACCGCGGGCATGGCTTCGGGAGAATCGCATTCGATGGCGATGGAGTTGAGGTACTGTTTGCCCATCAGTCTTTTCATCGCCGTATTTAAAGGAACGATGATGAGGTCATCTTGATCCCTCCAGGTGCTTGAACCCTTGATCGGCAAAATGCCGATTACCTTGAAATTAATACGGTTAATCTTGATGAATTTGCCGACAGGATCCTCCTGGTCGAATAAATTGTTGACCACGGTCTGGCCCAATAAGGCGACGCGCTCCATGCGTTGATTTTCTGTCTCGGTGAAAAACCGGCCATAATAAGGTTGGGAAGCCCGCATCTCGGCATAAACGGCGCCGGCGCCGGTGATTTGGGTGTTGATATTCTGGTTCTTGTATACGACCTGGGTGTTCCAAGAGGCATTGCCATCCACATTCACGACGTGGGGACTGCTCTGTTGAATGGCTTTGGCATCGTCAATGGTAAGGCGGCTGTAGCTTCCTGAAGATCCCCGTATTCCATGAGAAGAAGGCCGGCCGGGCATCAGAGTGATAAGATTGGAACCGAGGCTTGAGAGCCGGGTCTCTACGGATTTCTGGGCGCCGCGTCCCACGGCCAGCATGGCGATGACCGCGGCGACACCGATCAGGATTCCCAGCATGGAAAGCGCGCTTCGCATCTTGTTGGCGGCCATGGCGCGCAAGGCTGAGGCGCCGTATTCGCTGAATTCGGCCCAGCTGAAATCAGGGGTCCTAAGTTTTAGGGAAGTGGTTTGCGCGGTTTTGCGTGCTGCGGTCGCCGTTGCGACTGCAGCGCCACCGCAGTGTCCCCCCTTACCGGTCGTTTCATCGGCGACGACCGAACCATCCCTGAGGCGGATAATGCGCGCGGCATGGGCCGCGATATCCGGCTCGTGGGTGACCATGATCACGGTAATCCCGCTGCGGTTAAGCAGCTCGAGCTGGCGCAAGATTTCCTCGGCCTGATCCGAGGCGAGATTGCCGGTGGGCTCATCGGCGAACAGGATTTTGGGCCGGTTGACCAGGGCGCGTGCGACGGCCACGCGCTGCTGCTGGCCCCCGGAAAGCTGATTGGGTTTATGGGTGAGCCGGTCTCCCAGGCCCACGTCCTGCAAAAGCTCGCGGGCGCGCAGCTGGCGATTGGGGGCTCCGGAGTAAATCATGGGCAGCGCCACGTTGTCCATGGCGCTGGTGCGGGCCAGCAGGTTGAACATTTGGAAGATAAAGCCGATGGTCTTGGAGCGCAGGACCGCGCCTTCATCGTCGCTCAGGCGGGATACGTCACGGCCCATAAGATGATAGGCGCCGCAGCTCGGCCGGTCAAGCAGCCCCAGGATTTGCATCAGCGTGGATTTGCCCGAGCCGGAGGGGCCCATGATCGCCGTGAATTCCCCCTCCTCTATCTTCAGGCTGATGCCTTTAAGCACGATGAGCTTTTCATCGCCGACCCAATAGGAGCGGGCGACATCCTTAAGTTCGATAAGAGCCACTATTGTCTTCTCCTGGATCGGGCCCCCTGTTGTTCCGAACTCGAGCCCGGCCTTCGGCCTCCAAATCCCAGCGGGCTCGATTGAGGGGCCTGCTGGGGAACGTAGCGTGAGCCTACAAGCAGGACTTTGTCGCCGGGGGCCAAGCCTTCCGTGATCTCGATGCGGTCGCTGGTTTCAATCCCGGTTTTGACCTCCCGGGCCACGGGCTTGCCGTCGGGCCCCGGGACCATGACCTGCTTGCCGCCGGAGGCGCTTTCCCGCACGGCCGAGGAGGGGACCAGGAGGGCGTCTTCTTTTTTGCTTGCGATGAAGCCGACATTGGCCGTCATCTGGGAGCGGAAATAAGAAGGCACTTTGACAGGCCGGATTTTAACCCCGTATTGGATGACGTTGGAGACGTTCTTGCCCTCGTGAAGAATATCGAAAACCGTGCCTGCGACGGGCCAATCGGGATAGGCGTCCAGGATGATGCGCGCGGGCATCCCGGGGCGAATGCGGCCGATCTCCGATTCGTCGACCTGGGCAACGACGATTAAGTTGTCGGACATGGCGAAGAGCACTTCGCTGGCGGCCACGGTCTGTCCCACCACCACGTTGCGCAGGATAATGACACCGGAGAGCGGGGCGATGATCGGCGTGGGTTTATAGGAATCCTCCCAACGCTTAAGCTCCTCCTCGCCCTTGGCCCGAGCGGCGTCCAAGATGGCGGCGCGGTCGCTGGAGCTCATCCAGGCCAAGGTCTGTCCCGCCCGGAAGGCGTCGCCCTCCTCGGCCAGCAGCTTCTCGATGCGCCCGGCGATGGGCGGCTTGATCTCGACGCGGTTTAAGGGCGCGACCCCGCCCGTGGCTTCAACCGCGTCTTCAATGGAACCCTGCATCACCTCTATCACCCGGCCGCCGTATCTTCCTGGTTTTGAAAATTTCGAGCGCAGGCTCCAGGCCGCCAATGCGGCTGCGCAGAGGGCGGCGCCCAAAATCAATATTTTTTTCCTTTTCATCTCATTCCCCTAAAGCTTTTCCCAGCGCCTTTTCCCAGGTGGCCTGGGCACTGACGGCGTTGCGAGCGGCCGAGATATTCTGGCGTTCCGAATTAATGCGGTCCGAGGCGATGATTTCCCAATTATCATAGCTGAGCAGTCCGCTGGCGTAGCGAATATCGGCTTCTTCATTGCGCTGGCGCGCGGCCTCAAGCAAAGCGGTCTGGACCCTCGCTTGATCGGCGGCCGCGGCGTAATCGGCCCAGGCGGCTTCCAGCTCCACGATCGCTTGGTCCCGGAGCGAGCGCAGATTCTCCCTGGCGCTGTATAGAGTTTTTTGGGCCGCCGACACCGCCGAGTAGGCCGCGATGGGCCCGCCGCCGAATAAAGGGTAGTTTAATTGCCCGCCCGCGCTCCAGCTGGTGCGGCCGTTTGGAAATTCATTAGGCCCTGTAAGCGAGCGGGTGTAGTTGGCCGAGAGGTTGGGCCAGAGCACGCTGCGCGCCTGGCTGACGCCTATTTCCACGCTCCGGACCGCAGCCTCCTGCGCCGTGATATCGGGCCGGGCTTCGATGAGGGGCTGCAAATCAAGAGGCAGCTCCTCGGGAGTCCGGGCCTGAAGGGTTCCGGTGACCGTCACTACCGAGAACTTATCGGAGCCTAACCGTCGTTGCAGGGATTTCTGGGAGGTTCTCAAGTCGCGCAGGGCTGCCGCCAAATCGGTCTGGGCCTGCAAGGCCTGAGCCCTGGATCTGAGCATATTGCCGCGGGATTCCCGTCCCGAGTCGTAGCGCAGGGCCACCAGTTGGGCGTTTCTCTGCCGCCTTTCCAAGATCGTCCGGGAAACCTCGATGCTCGTCTGGGAGAAAAGCAGCTCGGTGAAGGCCCGGCGCAGGTTTAAGCGAAGGTTGGAGGAGGCCAGCCGAAGATTGGCCCGGTCCTGGGCCAGCCGGGCCGCAGCCGACTTGATATCCGCGATCTTCCCGGCGTTAAGCACATCCATGGAGGCCTTCGCCTGGGCTTGCCAATGATTGTCGCCGGAAAATCCGCTGCCGTTGCTATATCCATTCGATAGGGACACCTGGGGAAGCAGGCCGTTGAATGAACCCTGATACGAGGCCCTTGCCGCTTCCACATTCCAGGAAGCCGCGGCCAAATCAGGGTTTTTTCTCATGGCAAGGGCAACGCAATCTTCCCAGCTCAAGGTTTGGCTGGATTGCTGGGCTTGGACCAGCGGCGCCGCCAATACCAGCAGCAGCCCGACTCTAATCTTCGTCATCCTCATTGCCAGGGGGCATTGCGCCTTTTTTACGCATTTCACGGCCTTTCCATCCCTCCTTCATGCGTCCCGTCATTGCCAACAGCAGCTTGGCGCGCTGGGTCGCGCTCAAGAATCCGGCAATGGCGGTCTTAAATTTTTCGTTCTCAGCTTGGATGGCTTTGTGGTTAAGTTCCAGCTGGTTTAGAGTGGCCTGGATATCTCCATCGCCGGCCTTATCCTTAATCTGAGCGCGCAGCTTGTCCATGTCATTGCTGAGTTGTTCGCGCAGGGGTTTGAGGGCTTGGCGCTTGGCCTTCCTGGCGGCTTTAAGCTTCTCGGCTTGCTCATCGGGCAGGCCCAGCTTCTCCTTGATTTTATTTCCCGCCGGCTGCGCGCTAAGCGGCGGCAGGCCGAGGCCGAGAACAAAGGCTCCCAACATTAATGTCTGGATCAATCGCTTCATGTTTCCTCCCCTTATTTAGACCGTTCTCTTTCCTCAAAGCGTTTGCGGCGGCCGTCCCAGCGAGCGGCTATCTTGTCGAATTTCATCTGCTGTTCGGGCGTGAGCAGCCGGCGTAGTTCGCTGCGCAGCTCCGCGCGCACTTTGTGGAATTGCTCCGATTTCTCCCGGTGCAGCGCCATGATTTTTTCGCGCTGCTTCTCAAGCAGTGTTTTGACGCCGTCCTGCTGCTTGGCGTCCAGGTCGAGGTCGTGGGTGAATTTTCTGAGCATTCGCTCGGTCCGCGGCCCCTGCCGCCAGAACTTGTGGAAGGCGGCTCTTTGAAAGCGCGAGCCGATCGCGCCGCCGGCCAGAGAGCCGATGAGAAAAGCCGCCATGATTTGCTTCCATTCCAATTTCATCTCTCCTCCATGACAAAGGCCAGCAAATGGTCTCCAGGATCGGGCGGCAGTATCAACTCTCCAGTGCGCCCCTCCATGAGGACCAAATCATCCAGGGGCGCTACCCACTCGGGATGCGGCTGGGCTATGTGAAGGAAGAAGGCGGCCGCCCCGGCGCCTAAGGCCGGGATCAGCCAACGCTCGACCATGCGCGCAGCGCATGGTATTGGCGCCGATAACGTCGTTATCGGCGCCTGTATTCGGCCCATAACGGCCTGAACGAACAACTCGGTTTGCGCCCGGCTGGGTTTGGCGGGCTTGCGAAAAAAGATTTTGACGATCCATTCCCAGCGCTGTTCTTGGTCCATATTATTTAGACGTTTCCGGACTTGGAAAGGTGTCGCAGAATTTCTTCCAACTGCCGGCGGGCGCGCTTAAGCCGGCCTTTAACCGCATCCAGAGAGCAATCCAAGGTTTGCGCCAGTTCCTCATAATTGAGCCCCGAAATCTCCCGAAGCGTCAAGATCAGCCGGTATTCAGGCGCTAGGCTGCTCAGCACTCGCTCCAGCAAATCCGCATTCTCGGTTGATAGGGCAGCGTCGGGCGCGGCCTGGATCAGACGCTCAAGAGCGAGCGAATTATTTTCCAGAAGCGCGTCGAGTGACTGCGTTTTTTCGCGGGTTTTGCGGCGCAGCAGGTCCAGGCAATGATTGGAGGCGATGCGGTAAAGCCAGGAGGAGAATGAAGAGGAGCCCTTAAAACTGCCGAGCGACTGATAGGCCTTAAGGAAAATTTCCTGAGCCGCGTCATCGGCCAGCGTCCGGTCGCCGAGCAGGGATGCACAAAGCCACAATATATTAGCGTGATGCCGGCGCACTAATTGCGCGAAAGAGTCGCGCTCGCCGCCAAGTTCATCTTGGGTCATGATCATATTGTATAAAGTAGTAATATTGAATCCATGACGCAGTCCTATCAATACGTCGGCTCCGAACTGGAGCTTTTCAAAAACGCAAAAAATTGGAAAAGATACTTCGGCGCAATTATCCAGAACTATCTTCGAGGTTCGGTGCTGGAGGTAGGGGCTGGAATTGGAAATAACACCTCTTTTCTCATCAATGAAAAAATTACATGTTGGACCGCCCTGGAACCGGACCGCTCGATGCATGTTTCTCTTCAGGAAAGGCTCAAGCGCATCCCCGCAGCTCGCGCGCGTTTAGGCACGTTGCAGGAGATCGCCGCCGGAGAGTTGTTCGACGGCATCGTCTACATCGATGTTCTGGAGCATATCGAGCAAGACCGCGAGGAGTTGCGGCGGGCGGCGCAACATCTCAAAAAGGGGGGGAGGCTGATACTCCTTGCCCCGGCCCATAATTTCTTATTTAGCGCGTTTGATCAAAGCCTGGGGCATTTCCGCCGGTATTCAAAAAAGACGCTCTTGGAACTCGCGCCCGCGCAGTTAAGGCTGGAGCATCTGCTCCACTTGGATTGCCTTGGCCTTTCGCTTTCTCTTGTGAATCGGTTTGTCTTGCGGCAAGGTTTGCCGACTCATTCCCAGATTGCATTCTGGGACGGGCTAGTCGTTCCTTTTTCCCGAATCCTGGACCGGTTGTCGGGCTATCGTTTCGGCAAGTCGATCCTTGGCGTCTGGCGTAAAGGCGCAGGCCAAGCGCGCGAGCTTTGACATGTCGCCGCGCCAGGAGTTCTGGCTTTCCAGCCTTATTTTCCTATGCTTAGCGGGGCTTTATTTCCAGAAGCCTCTGCGCTCGACCTGGATTACCCAGGTAGGACCCGTCCATGTGGCTGCTGGAGAAGGGCTGGTGAATGCTTCCGAAGCGGTTTATGCCGGCTATACCCCTTATTATTTCGCGGCCGAGCAAATTCGCAGAGGGCGTTTGCCGCTCTGGACGCCTTATGCCGGCGGAGGCGCGCCCTTTATCGGCAACATGCAAAGCGCGACGTTCTCCCCGCTTCATGTGATGTTTTATCTGGTTGCCGACCGCTATTTCCAATATTTGTGGATGGTCTTGTTCCTCCTTTGTTTTTACATCGCCTGGGCGCCTACTTTTGCTTTAGCCCGTTGGTATGGCATTGGCTTTCCTGGCGCCCTATTCGCGGCGGCCTGTTATACCTTCTCGAGCACCATGGTCAATTACACCATCGAGGCGCCCGGGCAAACCGCCATCTACACCCCCGCGCTCTTTTTAATGGCCGAGCAATTTTTGCGCGGAGATCGCCGCCGCGCTCTGCTATGGCTGCCCTGGCTCATAGCCCTCCCCGTGCTATCGGGGCATTTTCAGGTGAGTTTTTTCGCCTGGGTGTCGGTCGGCATTTATATCCTATTGAGCTCTTCCTCTCGCGATTTGCTCAAAAACGCCCTGGTCTTCGCAGGCTTGGCCGCCTGGGGTATTCTCCTGGCGGCTGGACAAATCGTGCCGGGTCTTGAGTACATTGCTCACAGCTACACCAGGGTTTGGCGCAGTTTGCCGGAATTCGGCTGGACTTTGCGCCGCATCTCAAAGCCCCTGGTCGCCGATGATGCGCCGTGCTTGATCCTGGCCGTGGCCGGGGTCTTGGTTTTTCTATGGTGTCTTAAAAAACTTAAGCTCAAGGAAAATCCGCAGCCGGGAGGATCCTGGCTCTATTTTTGGGGTGGGGGCTTTGCGGCATTGAGCATAAGCCTTGCCTGCCTGATGAATACGGGCATGTTAAGCCCGATCTTCTTCCTTCCGCGTTTTACCCTCAACTACCCCGGACTTTCTGTTTATGCCCCAGGACTGTTTTTATGCGCCGCCCTTTGTTTTTTATCTTTGTTCGCCGCGCTTGACGCGCAATGTCCGCGCGGCCTTAAAATTATGGGCGTGCTGACACTCGTTGGAATTTTGCTGTACCTTAAAACGCCGATGCTTACGCATGCCCTCTGCGATCTGCCTTTTTTAAAGACGACTTACCTGGATAATTACAACACCCCGATACAATTAGGCCTGGCTTTGCTGGGAGCTTACGGCCTGGGCCGTTTGTCGGGCCTTTTGGACCAAGCCTGGCCTGAAAGGAAAAGAGCGTTGTTTGGAGCCGCGCGTCTGGTTATTATGCTAGCGGCGGCTTGCGCGGCTGCCGAGTATTTGGAAAATCCGCTGGCTTCACGCTTGGGAGTGGGCATCAATCCGGAGCTGCGCGACCGGGCAAACTCTCCAGCCGGAGGCATCATGGACGCGGGCAAAAGACAACTGATGCGCTCTTCGTATGTCATCAGGGGCTGGATTGCGCCTTCCCAGCAAATACGGGAAATCGCCGTCGGTTTTCAAAAAGGCAATCAGGCGCCTGCCTTAACACCGGCGCGGATTTCGTTCGAGAGAGGCCGGTTGGCTTTTGAAAAAGAATTGCCGCTGCCCGAAGGCACCAGCGTTCCCGTCGCCGCCGCGGTGGACTCATCCGGGCAGCAAAGATTTTGGCGCGGTTCGGAGCTGAGCAAGGTCGAGGGCCCTTCTTTTTGGATAGGACTGGGGCTGCTGGGGGTGCCTCTGCTGGGGCTGTTATTCTTGATTCTGCCGGCTCGGGTCAAGGGTTTAGCCGCGGCGTTTTGCTATTTATCCATGGTCGTCTACATCGGGCAATCGAGCCTCATTGTATTCGTGGGAGGCAATGACGATAATTTGCAGACGGTCTGGCCGGGTATCGAGAAATTAAAGCGGGATAACAGCTCTTACCGCATCCATTCTTTCGATCAATACCTGTATCCCCCGGCGCTTTCCGCGATTCATAATATAGCCGATATCCGCAACGGCAGCGACGTCTTGGATGTCGTTACTCTTATCCATTACCTGCAGTTAACCGGAGCCGTTTTTCAGGCCGCGCAGCAACAGAATCAGGATTGGGGCGGGCAAATGCTGGGATTGGGCAACGTCAAATACATGCTGGCCAGGCCCAAGCAGCCTTTGCCGCAAAAGGGATTTAATCTCATTCATAATGGGCCGGACATGCTGATCTATCAAAATAAGCATTATCAAAAACGCGTGAGGTTTTTCGACAACTGGAAGTATCTCGATGGCGCCCCCTTATCGCAGTGGAGGCAGGCCGGACAAGTCTTGGCTGCGGTTTACCAGGGCATTGTGGGAGGGAAATTGGATTTGCAGCGCGACCTTCTCTTAAACGAGGCGCCGCCCGCGCCCTATTCATGGGCTCAGGAGGTAA
>MGUO01000297.1:0-5612 GCA_001800015.1 Elusimicrobia bacterium RIFCSPHIGHO2_02_FULL_57_9 | reverse complement strand
CCGGAGGCTCAAATTCTGCAGCAGGACATCGACCGCATGACGGCGTCGGTTGAAGCGAATAATCCCGGGTTTTTGTTTTTTAGTTCCAACTATTATCCGGGTTGGAAAGCTTATGTGGACGGCCAACCGGCGAAACTCCTGAGAAGCTGGATCACGTTTTGCTCGGTGCCGGTGCCGGCCGGCCGGCATGTGGTGCATTTCATTTATGATTCAGCCAGGGTTAACGCTTCCTTAATAATCAGCGCCTTGGCCGCCCTGATTTGGCTGGGCTGGTGGGTGCGCAGCCTGGGCCGGCCGGCCTGCGTTGAGTGCCCCCCGGAGCCGGCCTTACCGAAGAGAGCCGCCAAGCGCAAGCAGAGAATGCAAGAGAGCAGCGTTGCGATCCCGGCGCAGGACGGCTCGGTATTTATTGAAATATTTTTCGGCGTTTATATAGGCGTTTATTTTCTTTTCTGGCTGAATTGGTCCGCTTGGATTTACGGCGGCGGATTGATTCCGAAAGCGGCGGCGGTGCTGCGGATAATTGCGGGTCAAAAAACCGTGGCCGATTTCGGATATCTTGGTGCTCCTTATGCTCTGGGCGTTTTCGAGGGTTGGGCCGTCAATCTCGCCGCGGCCGCCGTTTTAGCGTGCCTAAGCGCGGCAGCGCTTGTCAAAATTCGGGAAAAGGTTTAAGAAGAATCTTGCCGACTTTGGAGTTCTGGCCTATGCCCAGGCGGTCCAAACCCCGGCGGGCGTCGGACCGCGTCGGATGGCGCCCGGCCGTCCATTCTTTTAGCGGCGGCTTGCCGGAACGCTGCGGCATGGTATAGCCGAAATAAAGCAGCACGGCCAGGGCAAAACCAAGCTCAAGCAATATTTTTGCCAAGGTCGAGCTGAATTCAATCACTTTGAGAAATAGAAATATCCCGGCCGCCGCGCCCAGAATCACCGCCGAAGAAAACGCATGATAGGCTTGAGACAGCCCGCAGGAATAATCGGGAAAGGCCAGCAAATAAAAAAAATATATGCCGCTGCCGTATAAAACCAAGCGTATCAGCGCCAAGACTTTCTCATAGGGACTTAAGAGTGACGTGGATTTTTAGAAAAGGCTCCGAGAAACCCCGCGGCAGCGGCGGAAAGGGCGCGGAGTCCTGCACGGCGCCCAGAGCCGCCAAATCAAACGCCGAATCGCCCGAGCTCGATTCGGTTCTGAGATCAACAAGGCGGCCATCGGGCATTATGGTAAAGACCACCGCGCATTCCCCTTGTTCTTTAGGCATGCGGGCGGACCATTGATTCCAGAGGCTGGAGCGCACCTGGCTGATATACCAGGGATAAGGGAAATTGGGCATATCGGTGGCTACCGAGGTCTCTCCCCCGCCGCTTCCCGAAGATGCCGCGGCCCCGATCGGGACCGCAACGGCAGCGGAAGGTTTAGGCAGCGGTTTTTCGCGCCAGCCGCGCAACAGGCTTGGACGCGGCAACGCGAAGGCTTTGCGGCGCTTGCGCCCGAATTCATCCACCTCGGTTTGCGCAGGCGGGGGTTCGGCCGTCTTGATCGGTGCCGCGCTCGGGGCCCCGTCGCTTTTCATGATCATGGCGGAAGGTCCGACAAAATCAATGGTGTAGACCGGACTCGCCGGCTTCGAAACGCCGGAAAAAATATTAAACGCGACTATGACGGCGCATGCATGCAGGCCGAAGGAATAACCCAGATAGGGGCATACGCCCCCCGGCACGGCTTGCTTACTGTGAGGCATCCGCGGCCGAGTTCGCTATGACGCCGATGCCCAATTTGCCCACACCCAGGCGCTTGGCCGCATCCAACACCGCCACGACTTTTTCAACCGCGACGCTGCGGTCCGCCTGAACCAGTAGGTTTTTTTGCGAGGATTTAGGCAGGCGCAGAGTCAGTTCCCGCTCCAGGCTTTCCCAGCGCACCGGGCTGCCCTCGACCATCAGGGTGCCGGCGCGGCTGATTTGGACATTGACCGTGGTCTGGGCCTGCGCCGGGGTTCCGGAATCGGCCTTGGGAAGTTTTACGGTCAGCTGGGACTGCACGATGATCGGGGTAAGCACCATGAAAATAATGACCAGGATTAACGCGATATCGATAAGCGGAACGAGATTCATCTCCGCGATGGTCCGGCCCTTGCGGTTGTCGGCTGGATTATTCATGGCAAGCTCATAAGCGGCGCTACTTCGTTTTTTCCGAAAGGCTCTCCAGGATTTCCTCGCTGACCCAGCTCATTTCCTCGGCAAAGCGCTGGGTTCGGTTGTTAAAATAGTTGTAGGCGGCCACCGCGGGAATAGCCACGAAAAGCCCGGCGGCGGTGCAGACCAGGGCCTCGGAAATGCCGATAGCCACGACTCCCGGGCCGGCGCCGGCCGCGCCCGCCAAGTCCTTGAAGGCGCGCATGACGCCCACGACCGTGCCGAAGAGCCCGATGAAGGGAGCGGTGCTGGCGATGGTTCCCAAAGTCGGCATGCCTCGCTGCATCCCGGCCGCCGCGCGGTCGATGGCGCGTTGGGCGCAGCGTCTGCGCTCTTCGCGGTTGGTGGGCCCGCTTAGGCTGGCCATGACGATGGAGGAAGCGGGTCCTTTGTGCGAGCGGCAAAGCGTCACCGCTTCCGCCAGGTCTCCCCCTTCGCGGATGCGCCGCAATCTGCCCAGGAACTCCTTAAGCTCGGCGGTTGAGCGCTTAAAAAAGCGCCAGCGCTCCCAGATCAAGGCGATGGAATAGATGGAAAGGAGAACCATGACGAGCAGCGGCACGCCGCCCGAGAGGATGATGTCCTTGATGCCGACGTTGAATCCCATACTTACTCCTTATAATTTATTAGCCAGTATGGCACCCTCCAATATTTTGGAAAGGTGCCGTGGCGCAATTATGTCAAATCTTGGACCTAAAAAACCATAGTTGGGGCTAGAATGAAAAAATGATATATAAGTATATCGGCTATGAAGACAAGCAAAGACGACGTTGAAATCGCGCAAAAGCTGCAGGCCGCCAAGTCGGATATCCTGGGCCAGCTGCGCTGCGTGATCGTGGGGCAGGACCAGGTGATTGAAGAATTGCTCATCGCCCTGTTTTCCCGGGGACATTGTTTGCTTTTGGGCGTGCCGGGCTTGGCCAAAACCCTGCTTATTTCAAGTCTTTCGCGGATCCTGGACCTGGAATTTTCGCGCATACAGTTCACTCCTGATTTGATGCCCTCGGATGTGACCGGCTCGGAAATCCTTCAGGAAGACCCGCAAACCCGGCAGCGTTCTTTCCGCTTCATGCCTGGCCCGGTGTTTGCCAACATGGTGCTGGCCGACGAGATCAACCGCACGCCGCCCAAAACCCAGGCTGCCCTGCTGCAGGCCATGCAGGAATATCATGTCACTTCCGCCGGTGCAACCCGCCCGCTGCCGCTGCCCTTTTTCGTGATGGCCACGGAAAATCCTATCGAGCAGGAGGGCACCTACCCTCTTCCCGAGGCTCAGCTGGACCGTTTCTTCCTGCAGATTTCCATAGATTATCCCAGCGCCGAGCAAGAGATCCGCATCGTCATGGAAACAACCGGCTCGCGGGATAATCAGCTTAAAAAGGTGCTTGATGCCGCTTCGGTGCGCGAACTGCAAGATTTGGTGCGGCGCGTGCCCGTGGCGGACTCAGCCGTGCAGTTCGCCGTGAATCTCTCCCGCTCGACGCGGCCGCAGCAATCCTCCTCGCCCGATTACGTGAAGAAGTGGGTCTGCTGGGGCGCGGGCCCCCGGGCCAGCCAGGCCTTGATCGTGGGGGCCAAGGCCCGCGCGCTTCTTTCCGGGCGCTTCGCGGCCACGCAAGGCGATGTCGAGGCGATCGCCAAGCCGGTTTTGCGCCATCGGTTGGTCCTAAATTTCCAGGCCGAGGCCGAGGGAATACGGCCGGATGAGGTGATCGGGCGCCTGCTCGATGCGGTATCTTGATCCCGTCTCGCTTGCTCAGCTCAAAAACCTAAGCCTCGAGCTCAGGGGCCTGGCGGTGGAGGGAATGGTTTGCGGCCGCCATCAAAGCTCGTTAAAAGGCTTCTCCCATGATTTTGCCGAGCACCGTCCCTATGTTCCGGGTGACGGGCTAAAGGCCCTGGATTGGAAGGTTTACGCCCGCCAGGACCGTTTTTATATCCGCGAATACAAAGCCGAAAATATTTTAACCACGCAGGTTTTGGTAGACGCCTCCGGCTCTATGAATTTTTGCGCCGCGGGCCGCCCGCCTAAATGGGAGCATGCCTGCCGTTTGGCCATGGCCATGGCTTATCTGACCCTGGCTAAGGGGGATGCCTCGGGATTGATGACCTTCGACTCGGAGCCTCGCCAAATCGTATCCCCCCGTGCCTCATTCAGCCATTTGGAATTGATGGACCGGGCCCTGGCCCGGCGGGGCCCCGGCGGCGAAACGGATTTAAGCCGGGTTCTTGAACAAGCCGCCGCGAGGATCAAACGCCGGTCGCTGGTGATACTCATTTCTGATTTACTTGGCGATCCCGAGGCCATTATCAAGGTTATTAAGGCCTTTAAGGCACGGCGGCATGAATTGCTTATTCTCCAGATACTGGATCCTCAAGAGCGGGATTTTGAATACGAGGGGTCGGCCGTGTTTGAAAGTCTGGAAAAAGGCGCGCCTTTGTTCTGTGACGCCGGAGCCCTGCGCGATTCCTATCGCCGGGAGTTTGAACGTTTTCTAAAAGCTTACGAGGCGAGCTTCCATCGCTGCGGCGCCGCCTACTCGCCCTTCTTCACCGATAGGCCCTGGGAGCATTCCCTGGGACAGCTTCTCAACCGCTGGCGATGACTGCTCAAACATTTCCCTACCGCAGTCATCACGGCGCCTCGCCGGCAACGCCGCGATGACCTTTACTTCCCCCCTCCTGCTTTGGGCCTTGCCTTTGGCCGCAGCGCCCTTGATTCTGCATTTGCTCGCGCGCCGCCGCGCCGTGCGCATCCCTTTCAGCGATTTAAGTTTCCTGCGCAAGATTTACGCGCGTTCGCGGCCTCTGACGCGATTACGCCAGTGGCTGTTGGTGGCCGTACGCTGCCTGATCCTATTCTGCCTGGTCCTGGCTTACGCCGGGCCGATGTTGCGGGCTCGAGGAGGTTGGGACGATTCGGCCGGCGCGGCGGGGCTGGATTTGGTTCTGCTAATCGATGTTTCTTACTCCATGGGTTATCAAGAGCGCGGTAAAACCCGTTTAGAGGCTGTCCGGGCCCAGGCCGAAGGCTTGATCCGCAATCTTAAGCCTTCGGATCGCGTGGCTTTAATTCCTTTCTCGGACCGCGTTGAGTCGCAGGGCACTGCGGCCTGGCTCGACGCCCGCCAAGCCCTTGAGGCGCTTTCCCGCGTCGCGCCCGGTTTTCGCCCAACGGACTATGCTCCAGCCTTAAAGGCTGCCTCCGAGCTGCTTTCGCAATCGCCGCTGCGGCGGCGCGCGGTTCTCATGCTTTCCGACGGCGCGCGCCACGGCTTGCGCGGCCCTAAACCGGCTTTGGAGGCCGCTGTCGCCTGGTTGGGTTTGGAGTGGCCTCAGGCCGCGGATAATGCTTTCCTGGTTTCGGCCGGCCCTGCCCTCCAAAGCAATGCCAAGCGCCCAAGGCTCGTGCTGCG
>MGUO01000296.1 GCA_001800015.1 Elusimicrobia bacterium RIFCSPHIGHO2_02_FULL_57_9 | reverse complement strand
ACGGCTATGACATCCGTCTGGCCGATGAGTACAAGATTTTCACCAACGTTTACGGGGCCGTGGTTGACCCCAAGGCCTTCGATCCCAAGGCTTTCGTCGATTACAAGGGGCCTTTCTGCGTGGTGCCCCCGAATTCCTTCGCCTTGGCGCGCTCGGTCGAGCATTTCAATATTCCGCGCAACGTGCTGGCCATCTGCCTGGGCAAGAGCACTTTCGCCCGCTGCGGCATCATCGTCAACGTCACCCCGCTTGAGCCGACCTGGACCGGGTATTTGACCATCGAGATTTCCAACACCACCCCGCTTCCCGCCAAGGTCTATTCCGGAGAGGGCATCGCCCAGTTGCTGTTCTTGGAGAGCGACGAGGTCTGCGAGATCAGTTATGCCGACCGCAAGGGAAAATACCAAAGCCAGATCGGCGTGGTTCTTCCGCGCATTTTGACGAATCAAGGTTGAACCGGCCGCCGATCAGCCTGCGAATATGAAGCTTGGCGTTCTATCGCTGTTGCTTCTCCCCGCGTTTGCCCAGGAAACCCGCGTTATCGACAACGAGCGGCAAAACATCCTGGCCGAGATGTGGCAGAGAAAAATTCTCTCCGCCGGGCTGGACCGTTACAGCCCGGCGGAGATGGCGTTGCTCGCGCGCATGCGCCGTGCCGAGGCCGGCGGGGCCATCGAACTGCTTAAATCCAAGGGTTATCCCTTGCGCAATTTAATCGTGGTTCGCAAGCGCGCCGGGGGGCTCTCCGATGTGCGTTTGCGTCTGACCCAAGAGGGCTTTCTTCGCTATCAGCTGGTCCTGGCGCAAGAGGCTTTGACTTATTTCGAAAACAAGGGCGTGGGAGCCAAATGGGCTTTTCATCTTATGGATTTGGATGACCGGCCCCTGTTTGATTCGAAAGGGTTGCTGAGCGAAGCGGGCGAGGATTTATTTCAGCGCGCCAAAGCCGGGGAGGAGGCGTATTGGAAAACGGTTTCCGGCGAAATCTTGGGCAATCGCCCGCCGGCGAAAACGCCTTGAATATGCCGTCGGAATTAGGTATTATTTGTTTTCCTTATGCCGCAGAAAACTTATATCCACAAGCCTAAACAAGCCAACGCCGAGCGGCGACGGCATCTAATCGATGCTCAGGGCCGCGTCCTCGGCCGCCTATCCACCTCGGCGGCGACCTTGCTGCGCGGCAAGCATAAGCCGACCTACACAGATTTCGTGGACTGCGGCGATTTCGTGGAAATCGTCAACGCGCGAGGCATCCGGCTGACGGGGCATAAGTGGGATCAAAAGTTCTACTTCAGCCATTCCGGCTGGGCTGGTGGCGCCAAAACCACGCCGGTGGCGCGGCTTTTCCATAGGAGACCCGCCCAAGTCGTTTTTCTGGCCGTCAAGCGCATGCTGCCGGCCAATCGCTTGCGCGGTAAGCAAATGGCCAGGCTCAAAATTTATCCTGGGAAGAAGAATGAAAAATAACAACATCATCTGGGCGACGGGACGCCGCAAGACCTCGATAGCCCAGGTGCGCCTGATCCCGAATGGGGAGGGCAAGGTCACGGTCAACCAGAAGCCCTTGGACGAGTATTTCCGCGGGCAAGACCATCAAAAACGGGACGTGCTGGCTCCCATCTCGGTCGTTGAATCGGCCAAGAAATTCGATTTTATCCTCAAAATCATCGGCGGAGGCATTTCCGGCCAGGCTGGCGCCGCCCGCCATGCCATCGCCCGGGCCCTGGTTAAGTGGGATGAGAAGAACCGCAAGCCGATGCGCGCCGAGGGTTTCCTGACCCGCGATCCGCGCATGGTTGAGCGCAAAAAAAGCGGCCAGCCCAAAGCCCGCAAACGCTTCCAGTATTCGAAGCGTTGATCGTGCCGCCGGGCGTTTTGCCTTGGAAAAAGTTAAAATCCGCGGTCTCGCCGTCCTGACTGCAGGGATTCTCGGAGTTTGGGGAACTGCGGTGGCCCTTAAAGCCCTCTACGACCTCTTCATCGGCGAGCCTGAAGCCAATCTCTACTCTCCCGAAAAATGGGCTTTTGTCACCGAAGAGCAATGGCTGCGCTACGGCGGCTTTGAGCTGGCCTATGGACTGGCTTGCCTGGGGCTGGCTTGGACCGTCTGGCGCTACGCGCGCTTTTTACCGGATGTCGTCTCACGTCCGAAACGCCGGAGCGACCTCGAGCTTTTCGACTAGGGCCTGATGTTTCAAAGAACGGGCTGCGGCGGCTTCCCAGTCAGCCAAGCCAAATATTTTCAAACTTTCAAGGCCGTGGAAATCGGGGCGACCTTTCAGAGCCTGCCCCGCTTGGCCACCGCGGAAAACTGGAGGCGGCGAGCCCCGCACGGCTTTGAATTTTCGATGCGCGCTTGGCGCGAAATCACCCATCCTCCCGCCGGCCATTTCAGGTCCGGCATTAAAACGGAATTGGCCTGGGACCAAACGCGCTGCGTGGCAGAGTCCATGAAGGCGCGTTTCGTGGTTTTTGAGACGCCCGCAAGTTTCTATCCAGACGCCAATCATTTGCGCGATATGTACCGGTTTTTCAAGTCCATCCGGCGCAACAGCCTGAGCTTGGTATGGCAGCCGCGCGGCAGATGGGAGCAGCATTTGGTTAATAAAGTGAGCTGCGATCTGGGGCTGATCCAGGCCGTCAATCCCTTGGAGGCGGTCGTGATTCCTGACAAAACCATCAATTATTTCCGTTTGCCCGCGCCTTGCGGGGGCGCTTATAACGACGCCGAGATGAAGGAAATCCATAGGCGCTGCGGATCGCTTCCTTCCTATGTATTCTTCACTTCTGCCAATGCCTGGCGCGACGCCCGGCGTTTCGAAGCCCTCATCAATCAAGGGAGCGTGCCCAGTGTGCGGAATCTGCGGCGTTTATAACGCGGACGGCGCGACGCCCGGCCTTGCGCCGGTGCGGCGCATGCGCCGGGCCCTGGAACACCGCGGCCCCGATGACGAGGGCGAGTATCAAGAGGGCCCGGTCTCTTTCGGCTTTCGCCGTCTTTCCATCATCGACATTCAAGGCGGGCATCAGCCCATGGCCACGGAAGACGGCGGCGTTGCCCTGGTCTTCAACGGCGAAATTTACAATCATCCGCAGCTCAGGGCCGAGCTGGAAGCCCGGGGAACGCGCTTTAAAACGCGCTCCGATACCGAAACCATCCTGCGTCTTTACGCCGCCGATGGGCCACAGGCCTTTAAGCGCCTTGACGGAATGTTCGCCGCGGCGTTATGGGATAAGAAGCGCGGCGAACTGATACTGGCCCGCGACCCGGTCGGCATTAAGCCGCTCTACTATTCTTTTGACGGCCGCTCGCTTAAATTCTCGTCGGAACTGCGCTCGCTTCTGGCCGGAGGCCTGGACGACTGCCTGGATCACGACGGCGTGGTGGATTATCTGGTTTCCGGCAAGGTTCACGGTCCGCGCAGTATTTTGCGCCAGGCGCTTAAAGTTCCCCCGGGCCATTGGCTCAGATTCAACGAAGACGGTCTTAAGCTTGAGCCTTTTTGGCGGCTGCCGCGGGAGCAGCCGGATTTTTCCGGTTCCTTATCGGAAAACGTGGACCGCTTGGATGAGCTCTTGTCCGAGTCCGTGCGCGGGGCCATGCTCTCCGACGTGCCCGTGGGCGCTTTTTTAAGCGGAGGCGTTGATTCCAGCCTGATCGCGGCCTATATGGTCCGGCATTCGCCCTCGCGCAAGGTGCAAACCTTTTCCGTGGGCTTCCAGGGTGCCGCTTCGGGCGTGGATGAATCGGCCCATGCCCACCGCGCGGCGCGCCATCTGGGCACGGAGCATCACGAACTGATGCTGCCCGCCGATATCCTCAACGAACTCGAGCGGTCAATCGCTCTTCTGGACGAGCCCATCGCGGACTCGGCCATTCTGCCCACATTTTTGCTCTCGGAGTTCGCGCGCCGTCGTGTCAAAGTGGTTTTGACCGGCGAAGGAGCCGATGAGCTTTTCGCCGGCTACAACCGCTACAAGGCGGCCTGGGTTAACGAGAGGCTCAATCGGCTGCCACCGTGGGGGCGGCATCTGGCCGCGCCGCTGGCCAGATGCCTGGGCAAGGGCGCGGTTTTTGCCAGCCTTCCCATGGCCGACGCGCGGCAGTGGTCCGAGGCCACGGCTTCCTGCTCCCCCGGGCAGCTCAAACAAGTATTGCATCCTGATTTCGAGGAAAATTCCCGACAGGCCGATCCCTTGGAATGGCTTAAGGATTTAGAGGCCGATGAAAGACCCGCCGGGCGAAAGGGCCTTTCTCTTAATGACGCCCTCGCTTTTGACTTGAAGACCGTGCTTTGCGATTCGCTGCTGATGAAGGTGGATAAATCCGCCATGAAGGCTTCGTTGGAGGCCAGGGTCCCGTTTTTAAACAAACCCGTGGTGGAATACGCCGCCGCCCTGCCGTCCTCTTTTAAGATCCGGCACTTCAAGGGGAAATATCTGCTGCGCAAGGTCGCGCAAAAATATCTGCCTCGCTATATCGTGTGGAGGCGCAAACACGGATTTATCGTTCCTTGGGAAGCCTGGGTGCGCTCGCCCGATAATGCCGCCATAGAAGCCTTGCTTTCGGACGGCGACCTTGACTCACGGCGGCTCTTCGATATGGACCGTTTGCGCTTGCTTCGCGAAGAGCTGGTGCGGGGCAGCGCTGCGGTTGACGCGGGCCTGTTTTTCCGCGTCGTGATCCTGGGTCTTTGGCTGAAGTCCCTTAAGCGCCAAAAGGCGGCCCATTAGATGCTTCTGGACTCGATTCTTTTATGGTGGCATCGCGGCAAGACCAAAAGCAAGATGGACCGGGTTTTTTCGCGAGGGGAAGATCCCTTTAGCTATAGCCGTTGCGAATATGAGCTTTCCCGCTTGGCCGCCATGGAAAAGGCCGCGTCGCAACACCGCTATGGCCGCGCCTTGGAAATCGGCTGCGCCGAGGGTCTGTTCACGGAAAAGCTGGCGGGCTTGGCCGATGCCGTTACCGCCCTCGACATTTCACCCGTGGCTCTCGAGCGCGGACGGCGCAGGCTTAACGGCAGGCCCGTGCAATTTATAGAGGGGGATATCCGCGAGTGGTCGCCTGCCGGGCAAACGTATGATCTCATTGTGCTGGGCGACGTGCTTTACTATATAGACAAGCCTTTAGTGCGGGCGTCCTTTGAGCGAGTCTTTCCGCGCATCACCTCTTGGCTCAACCCCGGCGGCCGCTTGATTCTGGCGCATGGCTTCGCGGGGGAGCGGGAGGGGGCCCATCGCCGGGGCTTCCGGGAGCGTTTTCAAAACTTAGGGCTCGAGCTGACTCACGAAGAAATCGTTGCCGTCTCCTCGGGGGCGGTGCGCTGTCTCTTATCGGTTCTCGAGAGCGCCCCTTCCTAAAATTGCTATAAATAGTCGTGCCTTTTAAGGTTCCCGAGCCATTGCTTCAGCAGGCCGGTTCGGCGGTTCTATTGGCCCGGGTGGTTCTGAATTTTTTTGAAAAGCCCGGCTCGGCCGAGGCCGTGAAAAAGGCGCGGGAAGAAGTCAAAAACCGGGCCGCGGCGGTAAAGGCCCATAATAGCCCGCGCCGCGAGGATTGGCTGGCTGTTTCGCGCGGGCTCTCGGATTTGGCCGACGAGGCCGGCTGGGCGGTTGACGAGGCCGGGCGTTTGGCGGTGGAGGGCGGCCGGTTTCTGACCGAAATGGCGCGCGGCGTGGTTGGAGCGGCTGAAGAGATCGGCGCGGCCTTGGAAGCGTTGAACCGGGGTTCGCAGACCGAGCCCCACCTGCTTAAGGCCAAGGGCCGGGCCCTGGAGGTCGAGCGGCTTTACCGCAAGGCCAGGGCCGATTTGTTGTTCGATAGCGAAGTGGTCAAAGGGCTTAAAACGGGTGCCATTTACCGCCGTTTCTCGCAATCAGCCGAGGCCGCGCAAAAGGCCGCGGACCGGCTTGGCGAACTGCTGGCCGTGATATGAGATTTTTTAAAACCGCCGCTCTTCTTGTTTTTCTTGCCGGCGCCTCCGGCGCGGAAAATCTCAAGATTTCAGTCTATCACACCAACGATATCCACGGCGGGATCATGTCCCGGCCGGCCGCTCATGATGAAGAGCCCAAGCGCAAAATCGGCGGCGCGGCCGCGATGGCAAGCCTGATCAAGCAGGACAAAAACCCCAAGCTGATTTTGGACGCCGGCGATTGGTTTCAGGGCACCCCCGAGGGCAATTTATCCCGGGGGCAATCCCTGATCGATGTATTCAACGCGGTGGGCTATGACGCCGTGGCCGTGGGCAACCATGACTTCGATTTTGGCGAGGCCCGGCTTAAGACCTTGGTCAAGGGGCTTAAAATGCCGGCGCTCGGAGCCAATATATACCGCGTCAAGGGCGGCAAGCGCGTCGATTATCTGCGGCCCTGGATCATTAAGGAAGTAGCCGGAATCAAGATCGGGATATTCGGCTTGTTGACGGCCAAGATGCCGAGCCTTGCCTTTCCGGACAATTACACCGGGCTTAAATTCCGCCGCGAGCTCGATGAAGCCAAAGACGTGGTCAAGGCTTTGCGGGAGCAAGGGGCTCATGTCATTATCGCGCTCACGCATGTCGGCTTTGAAAGCCAGGGTTTGGCTCCATTTGAGGGGGACCAAACCTTGGCCGGCGAAGTAAAGGGGATAGATTTGATCGTCGGCGGCCACACCCATACCCCGGTCAAGGATCCGCTTCGCGATGCGAACTACGGAACTCTCATTGTTCAGGCCGGCACCGCCTTGAGTTCGGTCGGCCGGGTCGTTTTGGAAATTGACCGGCGCGAAAAAAGGGTGATTTGGTCCAGCGGGGAGCTTGTCGATCTCTGGGTGAAAAAGGTCGGAGAAGATCCGGAGGTCCTCGCGGTGGTCCAAAGGCACGAGCGAGGCGTGGGCCGCCTTTATGACGCCGTCATCGCCACGGCCGCTGTTGCGCTTAGGCGCAGCCGCGACAACGAATCGGCCTTGGGCAGTTGGATGACCGATTGCGCCAGGCAATGGGCCGGGACGGACATCGCCGTTCAAAATGGGGGCGGCATCCGCGCGGACATGGACGGCGGCCCGCTGACTCCGCGGGAAATTTTCAACATCATGCCCTTCGATAATCGCGTGGTTAAGCTCACCATGAAAGGGCGTCTAATTCGCGATGCGATTAATCATGGCACGGGCAAAGGCCTTCAAATGCTGCAGGTCTCGGGCATCAGCTTTTTCTATAATCGGGACAAGGCGCAAACGTCTTCGGTTTTTGTCGGCTCCAAGCCGTTGGACGACGAGGCTTCCTACACGGTAGCCACGCTGGATTTTTTGGTTGAAGGAGGCGACGGCTACTCCCCCTTCAGCCGTGCGGAAAAAAAGGATTTCACCGGAACTTTAATGCGCGACGTTTTGCGCGAGTGCGCCGAGAAGCAGGCCTTGATTAAGCCGCCCGCAAGCGGGCGCATGAGGCCTGGGGCGAGAGGAGGGTAGAGTGAAGCTTAAGAACGTCAGGGATTGGGTAGGGCATTGGCTGGGGCGCACCAAGATGGTGCTCGGCGCTTTGTGCGTATGGGGGCTGGTTTTCAGCGTGACCACCATTTCCCGGCTGGCCGTGGCTTTTGACTATGACGACACCTTGGTTTTATCGGCCGCCGCCTATCAAAAGGCCTTTGCCCACGGCTCCCAGCCGTATTCCCCGGGATTTTGGTCCGTGGTCAATCAGTCTTATGATCTGGAAAAACCCAAGCTGGTGGCCTACGGCCTGGCTTGGATTTTCCGGGTCTGCGGTTTCCGAGTCTCTATCATGACCACCCGGCCGGAAATCGACGCCGGCGGTCTGCGCAAGGAATGGCGGCATTTAATCGCGCGCGGCGGCTTTATTTTCGTGGCTGATCAGGCGGCCAAACATGCCCAGCTTCAAAACGGCAATTACGTGCTTTATTTCGGCGACAGCGATTCCGACATTGCGCAGGCGCGCAAGGCAAAGGTTTTCCCGGTCCGGATCAAAAGAAGCCGCCGGTCGATGCATAAAAACGATTACCATCCCAAAGCCATGGGCGAATGGGTGCTTCCTTTGTCCCAGTATTAATGATTGACAGGCCCGGGTTTATGCGGTAGAATGTCGGGAATTCGAAAGTGTGGCCAAAATGGCCACGAAACCTTAAAAACATGAGTTCTCCTTCACGACGGCCCTTGATCGCGGGCAACTGGAAAATGCATTTGAATCTGGCCGAATCGGTCAATTTAGCCAAAGCGATCAAAGACGGGTCCGGCGCGGCTCCGGCTGAAGTCGTTCTGTGCCCCCCCTTCACGGCCCTAACGGTGGTGGGGGAAATCCTCAAGGGAAGCGTTGTCCGTTTGGGCGCGCAGGATGTTTGCTGGGAGGCGCAGGGGGCTTTCACCGGCGAGATTTCAGCGCCGCAATTAGGCGATTGCGGCTGCCGTTATGTCATCATCGGCCACTCCGAGCGCCGGAGGCTTTTCGGCGAAGCCGACTGGCAGGTCCAGAAAAAAATAAAGGCCGCCTTGGGCGTGGGTCTGGCCCCAATCATGTGCGTGGGAGAAACTCTGGATGAAAGGGAAGAGCAGAAGACCTATCGGGTTTTGCAGACACAACTCGAGGGTGGTTTGAAGGAGTTCGCGCCAGCACAGCTGGCGCAATTGGTCATAGCCTACGAACCGGTCTGGGCCATCGGCACGGGAAAAACCGCGACCCCCGACCAGGCTCAGCAATCCCATCTCTTTATCCGCAAAACCGTGGCCCGGCTTTACAGCCCGCAGTTGGCTGCGGGCCTGCGCCTGCTTTACGGAGGCTCGGTCAAGGCCGAGAACGTCGACGCCTTGATGGCCCGGCCCGATATCGACGGCGCCCTGGTCGGCGGCGACAGCCTCAAGCAGGCTTCTTTCCTGCGCATCATCCACTTTAAAGCTCCGAGCGAGGTCGGCTGATGGATCAGGATCCCGAGCTGGCTAAAAAGATTACGGATGAAATCGTTTCTCGGATGGAACGCTCCAAAACCGATATTCCCATCGGCGTTTCCAACCGGCACGCGCATTTAAAGCAGGAAGATTGGGATATTTTGTTCGGCAAGGGAATGCAGCCCCGCAAATTTCGTTCGGTCAAGCAGCCTGGTTTTTGGGCTTGCTACGAGGCCGTGAATATCGAAGGTCCCAAGGGTCTGATTAAAAACGTCCGGCTGATCGCTCCCCACCGGCCTCACACTCAAATTGAGATTTCAAAAACCGACGCCGGCATCCTGGGCTTAAAGCCCCCGGTGCGCGATTCCGGGCATTTGACGGGTTCTGGCGCGGTGCGCGTGATCGGCCCCAAGGGCGGCATTGAAATCAAGGAAGGGCTGATCATCGCCCGGCGCCACATCCATTTCCATCCCCTGGAAGCCAAGGCCATGGGCGTTGAGGACGGGGAAATCGTGCGCGTGCGCGCGGGAGGCGGCGGTATGCGGGAGCTGGTTTTCGAGCAGGTGTTGGTGCGCGTGTCGGATAAATTCAGCCTTGAGATTCACTTGGACAGCGATGAAGCCAACGCCGCGTGGGTTAAATCCGGAGACAAGGTCAACATCGTTTAGGACATTAGATGTCAAGAGGGAGGATCAATGAACGCATTAGGAATGATTGAAACGAGAGGTTTGGTGGCTTGCGTGGAAGCCGCCGACGCAGCGGTTAAGGCCGCGGATGTCAGGCTCGTCGGTTACGAGAAAGTCGGCACCGGGCTGGTCACCGTGCTTTTCCGCGGGGAAGTCGCCGCGGCCAAGGCCGCCTGCGACGCGGGCGCCGCCGCCGCGCAAAAAGTCGGCGAACTCATCGCCGTGCATGTCATCCCGCAGCCGCATCCGGATCTCGAGGGGAAAATGCCCATTTCCCTGCCCGAGACCATGGGGCGGAAGAAATAGGTTGGTACGCGGCACATGACATCAACACAATTTCCAATAGGATGTCAGTGCGTTCGCGCTGACGCGCGAACGTGATCTTCGCGCGCGTCACCGGCAACGTCGTCTGCACCCTTAAAGACGAAAAGCTCGTGGGAGCCAAGCTCATGCTCCTGCAGCCGGTGGATGTTTCCGGAACTCCCAAGGGAAATCCTCTAATCGCCGTTGACGCGGTGGGCGCCGGCGAGGGCGAACTGGTTTTGGTCGTTCAGGGTTCCAGCGCCCGGCAGACCTCCCGCACTACCGGCAATCCCGTGGATGCCGTGATCTTCGCCATCGTGGATACCGTGGAGCAGGGAGGCAAGACGGTTTTCAAGAAATCGGCCGATCATGCAGCAAGATGAAATAGCCAATATAGTCGGCGAGGTTTTAAAGCGCCTGGAAAAGCAGGAGGGCCTGCGCGCCGTTTTGACCCAAACCCCCGCCGTTGCGCTGGGCGACGTGGTTTTTTCCAGCGTTGATTCGGCCGTCTGCGCGGCCCAGCGCGCTCAAGCGGTATTCCAGAACTTGGGGGTGGAATCTCGGCGCAAAATCATAAAGGCCATGCGTCGCGCGGCGGTTGCCGGTGCCGAGCGCCTGGCTCATATGGCCCGGGAAGAGACCGGCTTGGGCCGAGCCGAGGACAAAATCCAGAAAAATCTCATCTGCGCCTTGCGCACTCCGGGCGTCGAGGATCTGCACTCCCAGGCTTACACCGGCGATAACGGCCTGACTCTGGTTGAGTACGCCCCTTATGGGGTTGTGGCCGCGGTCACCCCGTCCACTAATCCCGCGGCCACTATCATCAACAACTCGATTTCGATTCTTTCCGCCGGCAACGCCGCGGTCTTTGCCCCGCACCCCTCCGCCCAAAAAGTCTGCCTTGAGGCCATGCGGATTCTATCTTGCGCCGTGGTTTCGGCGGGCGGTCCCGCGGGCCTGATCGCCACCGTCAAGCCCGCTTCGCAGGAAAATACCAGGGCCCTTTTAGCGCACCCGGGCGTGCGCGTCAACATGGTCACCGGCGGGCCGGCTATCGTGAAAGTGGCCATGACGGTCGGCAAAACCTGCAAGACCATCGCCGCCGGGCCGGGTAATCCTCCGGTCGTGGTTGACGAGACGGCGGTATTTCCTAAGTGCGCTTCCGACATCATCTTCGGCGCCAGCTTCGACAACAATGTTTTGTGCACCGCGGAAAAGGAAGTTATTGTGACCCGCGCCGCGCGCGAGATGCTTATTCAATCCCTGCGCCAGGACGCCCGCACTTATGAACTGAGTTCCCCGCAGATGGAGGCTTTGACGAAGGTTGTCATAAAGGAAGGCGGGCGGGGCTGCAAGGATCCGGTTTTAAACCGCGACTTCGTGGGCAAGGACGCCCCCGTGATCGCGCGCGCCATCGCTTTGAACCTTCCCGACAGCGTGCGCCTGCTATGGTCGCAAGTCCCCAACGATCATCCCTTTGTCTGGACCGAACAGCTGATGCCCGTAATGCCTGTGACCGTGGCTTCGGACGTGGATGCGGCCATTGAGCTCGCCTACGAGGCCGAGGGCGGCAATCACCATACCGCGGCCATGCATTCCTTAAATGTCGATCATCTGACCCGAATGGCCCGCCGCATGCAATGCTCGATTTACGTCAAGAACGCGCCGACCCTTTTCGGCTTGGGCCTGGGCGAGGGTTATGCCTCCATGTCCATCGGCACGCCCACGGGCGACGGCCTGACCAAGGCCTCTCATTTCGCCCGGCCGCTGCATTGCAGCCTGGTCGGGTATTTCCGGATCATCTAACAGGAGACTATGCAAGCAAACATCGCCATAGGACTTTTGGAAACCGCCTCCATCGCCAAAGGCATCGAGGCCTCGGACGCCATGTGCAAGATGGCCTCGGTCAAGCTGGTCAAGACTCATATCATCGCCCGCGGCAAATACGTGATTTTAATTTCAGGGCCGGTGGGCGAGGTTGAATCCTCTATGCGCGCCGGGCGAGAAATCGCCGGCAAGACCTTGATCGACGAAGTCATTATCCGCAACGTCCATGCCCAGGTGCTGAGCGCTTTGGAGAAGCGGGTTGCGGTCGAGGTTTTGAACGCGGTCGGGATTATCGAAACCAAGGAAGCCATCGCCACGGTGCGCGCCGCCGATGCCGCCGCCAAGGCGGCTTTCGTGCATATCTTGGAAGTCAAAACCGTGGTCGGCGGCGGCAAGGGCTATGTCAGCATGACCGGCGAGGTGGGGGCCGTGCGCTCGGCCATGGCGGCCGGGGTTTCCTCGGTGCCGGAGGGGATGCTGGTTTCCCAAGTGCTGATTCCCCAGGCCGATTCCCAGCTTTTGGCTACGGTAGGAACATGAAAATAGTGCTCGGTTCCGATCACGGCGGCTTTTCGGCGAAGGAGTTCGTCAAAAAATTCCTCCAGCAGGCCGGTCATGAGGTGACTGATTTCGGCTGCTATTCCACCGAAGCGGTGGATTATCCGGATGTCGCCCTTTTGATCGGCGAAGCGGTCTCTAAAAAAGAATTCGACAAGGGCGTGCTTCTCGACGGTTTCGGCGGCGCCGTGGCCTTGGCCGCCAATAAAATTCCCGGTGTGCGCGCGGTGGGTGCTTACAATTCCGTTTCCGCCCGCTTTGCCGCGGCCCATGACGACGCCAATATCCTTTGTTTGGGCGGCAAAACCCACGGCGAGGCGGCATTGGGAGAAATTTTGCAGGTGTTTTTCTCGACGACTTTCGAAGGCGGCCGTCATGAACGGCGCCTGGCCAAGATCGTGGACATTGAGCGGAAGTATTGCCGGCCATGAAGCTGGCTCAAGTGATCGGCCGGGTTTTTTGCTCAAGGCAAGACCCGGGCTTGGACAAGAAAACGCTGCTGCTCATCCAGCCCTTGCGCTGGGAGGACGGCAAGGCCCTCGGCGATCCCGTCGTCGCCGCCGACACGGTGGGGGCCGGCGCCTCGGAAAATGTTTTTTGGGTGGCTGCGCGGGAGGCGGCGATGGCTTTCCCGGATGTTCCCGCGGTCGACGCCGCCGTGGTGGGCATTGTCGAGGGCCATCAAGTTAAAGATTTTAGGACGCGCTAACGTGTTCATGGGGGAAGTTGTGGGCAACGTCTGGGGCACGCGCAAGCACCCCTCGGTTGCCGGCAAAAAGATGCTTTTGGTGCGGCCCATCGACCCGCTCACGGAAAAACCCCTGGGCGACGCGGTCATGGCCTTGGACGGGGGGCTGGGCGCGGGCCCGGGCAGCGTGGTTTTGGTCGTTGATGAGGGCGGTTCGGCCAGGTCGATATTGAAAGACGAGCAGGCGCCCGTGCGCACCGTGATCTGCGGCATAGTCGACAGCGTGAATTTAGGCGGCAAGGTTAAAAAATATGGATGAGAAGGATTTAAGGACCATAGTGGAAGAGGTGGTCAAGGTCCTGGGCCAAAAGGGGCTAATTAAGGATGCCTGCTCGAGCCTTCCGCAGTCAGCCGAAAATGCTCGCAAGACGACCATCGGCACGGCCGGCAAGGTTTTTTCGGATGATTGGCAAAGGCAGAAATCCCCGATTTCTCCCATGGAGCCTGGCGCTTCTCCTCAAGCGCCGCTCCAGGGTGACGCGGCTGACGCCGCGTCGGAGCATGAACATACGGGACTGAGCTCCTGCCCGCAATGCGCGCCGGTGACTCGCTGCAGCGAGAAAGACCTTAAAGCCCTGGGTGCCGACCGCATCGCCATATGCCGGCCCACAAAGGAAGCCTCCTCGGTGGCTCGCTTCGTGGATCATACCCTGCTTAAGCCCAACGCCACCCAGGAAGAAGTCGCCAAGCTATGCGAGGAAGCCCGTTCCTATTGCTTCGCCTCGGTTTGTATCAATCCGAGTTATGTGGCCTTCTGCGCCAAGGCCCTGGCCGGCAGCGGGGTTAAGATTTGCACGGTGGTGGGTTTCCCCTTGGGTTCCACGACCTCGACCGTCAAGGCCATCGAGGCGCGCGACGCTATTGCCAATGGGGCTTCGGAAATCGACATGGTCATCAACGTCGGGGCCTTGAAATCCGGCAATGATTCCGCCGTTTACGAGGATATCCGGGCCGTGCGCGAAGCCACCCGCGGCCGGGTGCTTAAGGTTATCCTGGAAACATCCCTTTTGAACCGCGAAGAGAAAATACGCGCCTGTATCGTTTCAAAGAAGGCGGGAGCGGATTTCGTGAAAACCTCGACTGGATTCGGCGGCGGCGGCGCGACGGTCGAGGATATCCGCCTTATGCGCGAGACCGTAGGGCCGTTGATGGGGGTCAAGGCCTCCGGCGGGATCCGGGACGCTAGAGCCGCCCGGCAAATGATCGAGGCCGGGGCCACGCGTCTGGGAACTTCGGCCAGCGTTGCCATCGTCACCCATGCCGCGGAGGAAGAGAAGAAAGGGTATTAAATCATGGGCCACAAGTCTGCCAAGCTGAAACTCAGAGTTGACGTGCAATGCGGCCTCTGCGGCTCCCTGACCCATCAGGCGCCGGAGGCGTCTAGTAAAGG
>MGUO01000295.1:3539-6066 GCA_001800015.1 Elusimicrobia bacterium RIFCSPHIGHO2_02_FULL_57_9 | reverse complement strand
TGGCGCAGCAGGGCGGACATGGCGCGCAGATAAAGATCGGAATGTTGCCGCGGGATCAGGAAAAGAAGCACGACCCTGACCGGAATTCCATCCGGAGGAATGAAGTCCTCCACGCCCGCGGGGCAGATCGCCAGGGCGATGTTTAATTCCGATATTTTCTCGGTCCGGGCATGGCAGAAAGCCAATCCCTTGCCCAGCGGCATGGGGCCCATTTTTTCCCGCTGGGTGATGGCGTCAAGCAACTCCTGAGGATCGATGCCCGGGCCATGGGCGGCTATCACGGCCCCGGCCAGTTCCTGTAGAACGGCCTCTTTGCTGCGCTGCGGCAGCCGGCAAAGAATGAGCAACGGGCGCAGCAGAGCGGCTAAATTAACTTCGGTATTTATCATTGGGCCGGCATTCAAGCCGAATCAAATCTTATAAAATATAAGCCGCCCATGAGAGGCTCTCGAGCTTTTTTCTGCGGTTTAGTCGCGGCCGTTCTGGCGGGGCCATTCGTGGTCGCTATAGGACAAGGCGGCGATCCCGATGAAGTATTGCGAAAGCTTCGCGAGGAGTCGCAGGCTCAAAACCAGGCGGCCCGGCGGCAGATTAAGATCATCGCCCCCGCTGCGCGGGGGGCGGATGTTGGGACTTCGCAAAAAATCGTGATTCCTTCGGGGGATGGCGTCTTGACCTTGGAAATCAGTCAGACGGGCGCCGCTTCCAAACTCGGGCCGCAGCCGCCGCAAGCCGCGCGCTCCGCGCAGTCTTCAAACTCCGCCGCGGGCCGGGCCGCCTTGGCGGTCATGATCTTGGCCGGGCTTTATCTGGTTATTTTTCTTGTTCAGCGAAAAGGCAAAGAGGAGCAGGACACCGAGATTATCGAACCCGTAGCGTTAAGCCAAAATTTTTCCATAGTCCGGCGCATAGGAGAGGGTGGCATGGGCGTTGTTTACGAGGCCCTGGACCGCTCTTTAAACCGCAAGGTCGCCGTCAAAAAGATGCGCGACGATCTTAAACGGGATTCAGCGGATTACGATCATTTTCTTAAAGAAGCCAAGACGGTGGCGGCGCTGCATCATCCCCATATCGTGGATATTCACTCGATCGTGACGCAGGGAGGCGAAACTTATCTGGTCTTTGAGTTCGTGGAGGGCAAGACCGTTTCGGCGCTTTTGCGGGAGCGAAACCGCTTATCTTTAAAGGAAGTAAAACTGATATTTCAACCGATCTGCCTGGCTTTGGAATTCGCTCACGGCCGCTCGGTCATTCACCGCGACCTTAAGCCGTCAAACGTGATGATCACGGCGCAGGGATTTGTCAAGATTATGGATTTCGGCCTCGCGCGGCAGCTAAAGAGCGCGCCGGTTAAACCATCGCGCGATGAGGCGTCCTATCATTTGACGGGCATCGCGGGCACGCCCGCCTACATGGCCCCCGAGGCGGAACTGGGAGTCGTCTATCCGCAATCGGATATTTATTCCCTGGGCGTCATGGCTTATGAGATGCTGGCCGGAGAGCTTCCGTTTTCATCTTCCGAGATTCCGGTGGCGGAACAAAAGCTGTCGCGCGCTTATCAGCGGCTGTCGCAAAAGATCACCGGTCTGCCCTCAGGGTTGGACGGGCTTATCGACCAGACCCTTGAGCCCGACCCCATGAAGCGGCTGCGCACGCCTCGGCAATTCTGGGATGGACTTGCGCCGTTGGCCTGATCCTTTGCTGCGCGGGCCTTTCGGGGCAAGGCGCAGTAGGTCAAAAGACCCAGGCGTCAGGCCCACGCGCTGTCTATAATAAGGGCAGAATGAACCGTATGCTCCGGCTCCAATCAGGGCTATTGGCCGCGGGATTTTTTCTCTTTCCAGCCTCCGCCCATTCGCGGGACCGGCCTGGCCGTGCCGCAGCCCGTCCCGCCGCCGGCCGCGGGTTGCCCATGTTCAGGTCCGCCGCAGGCTCAAATTTTAACGCGGGGCTCAATGGAAGCGTCGGGTCTCGATCCGCTGACCGGGGAATGAATCCGGGCGCTGAAACGCGGCGCCTTCCCCGCGCCGCTGGCGAGCCCCAGGCTATGAAGCAAGGTTCGGCGGCTGTTAGGACGGCCGGGCAATCAACTCAATCGGGCCTAGGCGTAGCTGAGGAAGTGGGGCTGTCCGGTGAATCCGCGCGCCGGGTTTCCAGCCTCAACGACAGGGTCAAGAAAATAAAAAAGGGCGAAGGCGACGATTTGAGCATTGCGGCCGCTTTTCAGGAAGATTTTGACGCGGCCATCGCTCATTCTTCGTCTAAACATGTCTTTGGGCCGCCGGCGATCACGGGCCGTTTCCAAGAGACTCGGGATATCCGGAAAAAAATCGAGGATAACGTTAAATGGGCCGGCCAGGTCTCCTCCCATCAAGCGCCTGAATTCTATAAGAGGGCGATTGACGAGGCTGAGCAAGCCGCCGTTCGTCAAATCTTAAGCATGGAACTGGCTAAGAGCATCATCCAGAAGGTCAAGGGATTTGCCTTGGATCGGGCCGGGCCGGCTTTGAGCAGTTTGGCCAATGAG
>MGUO01000295.1:0-3464 GCA_001800015.1 Elusimicrobia bacterium RIFCSPHIGHO2_02_FULL_57_9 | reverse complement strand
CAGGCCTCGCTGAAAACAGCCGCTATGGTCGGCAAGCCCATCGCGGAAATCGCGGTTCCGAAAAGAAAGTTTAAGCGCGAAGGCGATATTTTTATTGCCGAGGATTTGCCTCCGCGCCCGATCGCGGCGGTGCCGGTCGACTTCGCCGAGTCTATTTCCTTGGCCATGCCCTCGGGTCTGGCGCCCGGCGCCGTTAACCCTCTCATAGCTTTCCGGCGCGACGCTTCCCCGGAGCGCGGCGCGAGGCTCGTTTACAAAGCCTACCGTCAGCGCGGCCGCAATCAGGTTGTCAGCGCTTATCATGCCGCTTCCTTCTGGACTCGCAGCGTTCTGGGCGGGTTATGGCGCAAGATCCTGCGCGGCTGGCTCAAAGCGCTCGGCAGAGGGCCGGCTTTGGACCTTTACGTCGAACAAAATTTTAAAGTGATCCAGAATGCCGATGGAGTCGATTCAGGGGTCCAAGTTTCTTTAAAGACGCGGAGAGCCTTCGCCGATTTGGATAAAATCCATGCGGCTTATGCCGCTGTCAGGCAGGGCTTGGCCCGGGGAGCGTCCGGAGAATATCTTCTGCGCCAGGCGCAGGCCATGGCTGAGAGCTATGCGAATCTGACGCAGGATGGCTCGGCCTCGAAAATCATTTCCACACTCTCCGCCTCCGACACTGAGATGCTCCGCCATCTAGTCGAGGGAATGCACCGCGTCGTTTTCGACAGACTGCGGGGCTTGAGCGCTCGGGAGAACGCCGATCTTTGGATCGCGCGCGCCGAGGGTTTGCGGCCGGCAATGGCTGCGCTGAGTTTGGACGCGGACTCACCGCTCGGCCACGGCCGCCCCACCCTGCCGTTTGAGACCCTGGCCCGGGCTTTGCGCAACGGCGCGGCCATTGCCGGCGACTCCTGGGTGCTGGGAGGCAGGCAGCTTTTCGGATTTATCGAGCGTGGAAAGCTGTCTATTTCCGTATTCGCCGATTTATCTTCCCCTCTGCAAGGAGGAACGGTTCGCATCATTTTGCCCACGCAAGCTGCGGACCAAGCCCGCGGCCTTGAGGCGGCGGGCTTCGCCATCCAAAAAGACGGAGGATTGATCAGGGCCGTCGTTGATTGGGATAATGCCGCGGATAACGGCAGGATGGACTTGGCCTTGGTTCGCGGCTTGAACGTCTTATCGGGGCAAAGCGTTTCTTCCAAACCGAGCGATGAATTGAGTCGCAACTATGGCTTGACCCTCAGCATGGGAGCGGGCCATGCCGTTACGGCGCGCGTCACCTTCGACCGGGCCAAGGCCCGCTCCGGCGGCTCGATATTCGCCGCCGGACGCACGACTCCCGAAGATGATGAGGCGCTGCGCATGTCCGAGGCCGTGCTGGTCGGCTCGGGGGGGCTGCTCAGCCACGCGGCCTTAAGCGCCCGCCGGCATTCAATCCCCGCCCTCACCCTTCCACAAGGACGCTGGGACAAGGAAGGCCTGTCCGTTCAGGCGGCGGAAAAGACCGTGCCGCGAGTAGTTAGGGAAGGAGAGGTGCTCACCATCGATCCCATTGCGGGCAGGATCATATTGTATCCGCCTGAACTGCAGGAATTTGAATTAGGTTTAGCCCAGGCGATGCGCGCTTATGGCGGCCTTAAGGATGCCCAGGCCTTGATACAATGGTTTGAAGCCGGAGGGGATGAAAACAAGGCGCCTGTTTTGGGCTCAAGACTGATCGAGGAAATGGCGCAGCTCCTGGTTTCCGCGGCGGCTAAACCTGAGGATGTAGAGAAGGTGCGTCGCGCGGTGCTGGGCCGCTTAACCGCTGCGGACCGCGAGCAGCTGCGCGCCAAGGAAAATCTTATTTTTGAGCGGCAGCTGAAAACGGCGTTATCGCGCCTTGGCCGGATCAAGGAAGACCTGGCCCGGGCTGGAAGCTTTCAAGCGGCGGAAAGATTGCAGTTCGAAGCGCAGGAGGACGCCGAAAGGCTTAAGGCGCTGTCCTCAGTTTTGGGCGTCTCATCGGGCCTTAAATCAGCGCAAGATGCCTATTTTTCCGTAAAACGCCGGGCGGCCGCGCGGGCCAAGGCCCTGCGCGGACGGGACGCCGGTTCGTTGATGGATGCTGTTTCCGCGGCCGGGGCTTTTATTCCTAAGAGCGCGCGCCTATCCGGGGATTTCTACCGGCGCTTTTTGACGGAAAACAATCTGGCGCCCGTTTTGGAAGAAATCAGTTTGAATGCCTCCTTAAGTTTGGCGACAAAATCCCGGCGCATCCGCGATCTGATCGAAGCTGCGAGGCTTGCGCCAGATTCGGCCTTGGGGCGGGATATTTTGAGGCTGATGCCTCCCGGCGATGTTTTTATCCTTAAGGGCGAGCAGGCCGCTCGCCGCTACGCTCCCCGCTCCGGGATTCTGGCCGCGGTCAAGGGGCTTTGGGGCCAATCCTGGAATCCGCAGGCCCTAGGCGAGCGGAAACGAAGCGGCTCTTCCCTGGTCGATCCGATCTTGACCATTGAGAGCGCGCAGGCCGCCGAGGTTTCCGGAGTTATTTTCTCGCGCGATCCGGTGAGCGGACGAGGCGATCGGCTTATCGTCGGCTCTGTTTTAGGTTTAAGCGAAGAGAGCTCCAGCCTGCCCTTGGCGGATCAGCATGTCTTGGATTCTCGATCAGGACGTGAAATCCTGCCGGCTCTTATAGCCGATAAACGCGAAAAAATCGAGTTGGATGCCCGGCAAGGCATGCGCCGGGTGGTGGTTGCGCCGGGACTTTCCCTGCGCCGTTGCCTCTCCCCGCGGCGTTTGGAGCAATTAGCGCGCTTGGCCCGCGCGCTGGATAATCATTCCGGCTATGGGGTTGAAATTGGTTTTGCCCTCGGGAAATCCGGCCTGGCGGTGTTATGGACCCGGCCTATGAAGGAAGCGAAAACATCGTCTTTAACGCCGCCCTCTCATCCGCGCTGAAAAAGCCGGCCAGCGCCAACAGCAGCGGGAAAGCGCTCAAAACGAACAAGCGCAGCAGGATTTTATCGGGCGAAAGCCCGAGGCCCAAGAAATAAGCTCCCGCGCTCACCCCCGTCAGACATACGGCGATCACTCCCAAGCGCCGGTATTCATAGGGGATGGGATAAACTTTCCTTCCCATGAGAAACAGCGAAGCGGCCATGGCCATGTAGGCGGCCAAGGTGGCTGCGGCGGCGCCCATCATTCCCCAGGACGGTATCCATAATAGATTGGCCCCCACATTCACTGAAGCTCCCAGGGTGGTGGCGTAGGCGATCAGTTCGCTGCGCTTAGCCAAGGCCGGAGCCGCCAGTAAATTGACGTAAATGCCGTTGAAAAGGTAGCCCAGGGTAACGACCGGAACAATGGCCAATCCCCCCCAATAATCGGGATGAATCAGGGGCTTGCCCACGAACAACGGCAGCGCGACGATATGAGGAATGAACAAGGCGATGAAGAGAAATAAAAGGGAAGCGCCGGCGGTGAAATAGGTC
>MGUO01000294.1 GCA_001800015.1 Elusimicrobia bacterium RIFCSPHIGHO2_02_FULL_57_9 | reverse complement strand
GCCTTGGAGCCTGGCGGGCAGGTCTATTCCTCGGCCACGGCGATGGTGAGCGAATCGACGCTGACGCTGACGGGATTGGAGCGCAATACCACGTATTATTTCCGTGTGGGCTCGCTTAACTGGAACGGCGCTGCGAACTACGCGGTGGCGGGCTCAACGCCGACGCTGGCCTTGCCCGTCTCCGGGGTGGTGATTGATTCGGTCTATGAGGCGAGCTCGACGGTCAACTGGGTTGGTTTGGCTGGAAGTCCGGCGTCTGCGAGCAGCGAGGGCTATGTTCTGGAGGCCTCAAGTACGAATTTCGGGGCCTTGGGGCCGGGCGGCATTGCTCTGTCCTCGGCGACGGCAAACGTGGGGCTGAGCACTTTGACGGTGTCGGCATTAGCGGCCGACACGACGTATTATTTCCGGGTGGGTTCGCTTAACTGGGCCGGCGCTGCCAATTACGTGGGCGGCGGCTCGAGCTCGAGTTTGGCGGCGATACCCATCGGGGCTGGATTTACGGCTATTGAAGAGAGCAGCGCGGCGGTTAGCTGGACGGCGGTGGCCAGCCAGGGTTATGCGCTGGAGGCCTCGGTTAATCCAACGTTCAGCCCGTTGATTTTCTCATCGACGACGGACGGTGGGGCGGGCAGCCTGGCGGTTTTCGCTCTGAGCGCGGATACGACGTATTATTTCCGTGTGGGATCGATCAATCACAATGGGGTGAGCAATTACGCTTCCCTGGGCTCGAGCTCGACCTTGGCGCAGGCGCCTTTATCGCCCCTTCTGCCTTCGGGCGGGGTGTTTTTGACCTCGGCGACGGTTTCCTGGTCGGCGGTGACCAGCCAGGGTTACCGGCTTGAGGCCTCAAGCGCCGCTGATTTTGCCGGTGGGCTGATCAGTTCGGCGACGGGCAACGGGGCTTCAACGAGCCTGGTCGTGCCCGGTCTTGACTCGGGGACGACCTACTACCTGCGGGTCGGCGCGCTTAACTGGAACGGGGCGGCCCATTACGCCTTTGCCGGCTCGACGGTGACGAAGAACTCGCCCAAGACCTGGGTGGGCGGGGTCAACAGCCTGTGGAATACCGCCGGCAATTGGAGCCCCAGCGGGGTGCCTGGGAAGAACGACTCGGTAACCATTGGGATAGCGGCCAGCGTGGAGGCTGCCGCTGCGGCGATCAGTTTCTCAAGCCTCACCCTGGGCAGCGGGACCGGGGCGAGCACTGGGCTTACCTTGTCTACCACGATTGTCGGCGGGGGCAGCGTGATTATCTACCGCGGGGCGGGCTTGACCTTGGGGACCACCGAGACCATCGCCGTCAACGGTGATTTTATCATGACGCCGGGTTCGACCTTGAGCCACCGGGGCAACCTCACCACACAGAGCTATGCGGCCAAGCTCGATGTGAGCGGATTGTTCGATTTGCAGACGGGGGCGACGATCACGGCGCTGGGGCTGGGCTATCGCGGCGGGCCCACGGGTGTGGCCGGTTCCGGCCCCGGCGCGGGCGGGACCACGGGGATTGCGGGCGCCGGCGGCGGTGGCGGCGGCCATGGCGGGGCGGGTTCCAGCGGCACGGGCGGCTCGGGGGGCGGGGCCAATGACGTTGCTGCCAACCCGCAGAATTTAGGCTCCGGCGGGGGCGGTGGCGACAGTCCCGGCCAGGCGGGCGGCGGGGGCGGCGGTTTGGCGGCGATCACGGCGCAGACGATGAGGATTTATGGGTTGGTGGATGTCAGCGGCGCCGACGGCAAGGGCGGGACGGGGGCCGGCGGGGGAGGTTCGGGCGGCGGGATAAACCTGACGGCCACGACCTTTGAGGGCACGGGCACGCTCAAGGCTCGCGGCGGCGCGGGCGGAGCTACGGTGGGCGGGGGTGGTGGCGGCGGGCGAATATCAGTGGCCGTCACCGGCTCGGGCTCGGCCTGCAGCCTGAGCTTCGAGGTAAATGGCGGGACCGGGACGGCGGCTTCCGGGGGCGAGGGGACGGTCTCGTCGACCTCGACCATACCCGCGCCGGCCGCTTTCTCTGGCGCAGGGCCCAGCACCTCGGCCATTTCCTGGTCCTGGTCGCCGGCTTATGGCGCGCTTAACTACCAGATATTCTCATCTACGGGGGGATCAGGGCAATCCCCCCTGCTTTCGGCGCAGGCGACGTTCTATGTCACCACCGACCTGCCGGCCAATACCACCTCCGCATTTTTCGTGCGCGCCACGGACTGCGGGCAAAGCTCCGACTCGGGAGCTTACGAACTCTCCACCCTGGCCAAATCCCCCTCGGCCCTGGCTCAAAGTTTCCCCGCCGCCGCGGTTTCTTCCGTGACCGCGGCCTGGGCCGCCCTGCCTGGCTCCCCTCAGCAAGACAGCGCGCAGGGCTACCGGCTTGAGGCCTCAACAGCCGCTGATTTTAGCGCGCTGGTCTCATCAATCACCCCAGGCGTGGCCCTATCCACTTTAAGCCCCCAGGGACTTGATCCCAATACGACGTATTATTTCCGCGTGGCCTCGCTTAACTGGGCGCAAATCCCGGGTCCCTATGCCGACCTGGGCTCAACGCCCACCCTGGCCAATGCCGTTTTCGGGGCCCAGTTCGCAGGGGTATTCGGCAGTTCGCTGACGGTCAACTGGCCGGCCCTGCCTGCCTCGCCCCCAGATGCCTCCTCAAAGACAGCCGAGGGCTATCGCCTGGAGCTCTCAACCGCCGCCAATTTCAGCGGGGTGGTTTATTCCTCCGTCACCCCAGGCGCGGCCCTCTCCACCCTGACCATTTCCGGGCTTAGTTCTGAAACGACTTACTACGGCCGCGTGGGCAGCCTGAACTGGGCGCTCGTGCCCCATTATGCATCACTGGGCTTTGCCCTGACCAAGGACACAACGCCCCCTGCCGCCCTCGTTGATTTACAAGCGCAGACCTCGGCCTCTTCCACCACCTTGAGCCTGAGCTGGACCTCGCCCGGCAATAACGGCAATAGCGGCTGTATCAGCAGCGGCCGCTATCAGGTGGATTACGCCACCTTCACGGATTACGCCTTCAGCACCGCCGCCTTTGCCGTCGACTTCTCAAGCTCCTTCTGCCCAGCTCAAGCCCAAGCCTTAAGCCTCAATGACTTGTTCCCCAATACCACCTACTTCGCGCGCTTGTGGGCCGTGGACCAGGCGGCAAACGCCGGACCCTTGTCTAACGCCGCTACCGCCGCCACCTTGGCATCCCCAGTCGCCACCCTGCCCCAGAGCTTCACCGGCGTTTTCCAAAGTTCGGTGACCGCGGCCTGGGCCGCCCTGCCTGCCTCGCCCCCAGATGCCTCCTCAAAAACCGCCGAGGGCTATCGCCTGGAGGCCTCAACCGCACCTGATTTCTCGGGCACGATCTTTTCCTCAGCCACAACAGGCGTGGCCCTCAGCACCTTGACTGTGGATGGGCTGGCCACGGAGGTTACCTATTATTTCCGCGTGGGCAGCCTGAACTGGAACGGAGTTCCCAATTTCACGGCGCTGGACCGTCTCAATATGCAGCTGTCCCTATCCACAGGAGCATTGAGCTTCGGCGCTCTGGACGTCCTCTTTAATTCCACCGTCTCGATTAGTTCCATCGTCGTCACCAATGTCGGGAATATTCCGGTCAGCTTGATAGTGCTGGGCTCAACGGCGACGCTGCCTTCAAGCCCCTGGGTTCTCGGCGCGGCGCAGGACGTGGATGTGCCGGTGCTGCAGGGCTTGTGGAACACGCTGCAACCGGGAGAAGGCAGTTTTTCCACGCCCATCACCAACGATCCGCGCATCTCGGGCGGCGGCGGAGGCGATTATGCCGGCGATCAGAACGGCCAAGCCGTGCCCGTAGGCGCGCGCCGAGTCTTATGGTTCCGATTTGTGCGTCCTACCTCCACCAGCAGCACAGCCAAGGAGATCTTCAAAGTCGAGGTGCGTCCGATCTTTCCGTAGCGGGTTAAAAATTATATGATACTTAGGCAATGGCCTCTAGAAAGAAGCGCAGCAAAAAATCGGATACCGCCGAGGCCGGCCGCCTGTTGGCTCAATTAAAAGACGAGCTCAGAAGTTTCGAGTCCACCCACCCCCACCTAGTTCAGACCGTTGACGAACTCTGCTCGCGCCTCGCGGCGTTGGGAATCTAACCAACATTAATAGATAGCAGCTAATAACACAATATAGTAGTCCATATATTGCTATTTATTGCTGATTAGTGCCGTTCTCATAATTGCCCGCCCTGCGAAATAATTGTGAAGTTAATTTCTCAAATCAGTTGCAGCATCTTCGGGAATCCCCTCGGCAATCCGGCTACACTCCGTACGCGCGCGCGAGCGAGCGCGCAGTGAAACATAAAGACCAATACTTGCGCGAGGAGAAAATAGATGAAAATGACGCTGAAAAAAATAGGAAACTTGAAAGTGGCCGCGCTTTTTGCGCCGGCTTTTTTCATTTGCGCCGCGGCGCCGGTTTCCGCCGCGGGGTTGCGCACCAAGTTTGGGGAGGTGGTGGTGCGCAACCTCAAAATCGGACAGGTTTATTCCCTCAACAAGCTGCTCAATCTGCCGTTGCGAGTTTTAAATACCGGCGCCCAGACCGTCGATTTGAAAATAGATGTGCTGATGATCAGCACCGCCAATGCCCAGGCCGGCTATGATCCGATTCCGGAGGCGTCCTGGGTCACCCTGGAGAGGCGGGAATTTTCGCTTGAGCCCAACCACGAGGCCGTGACGGATGTGATTGTCAGCATTCCCAACGAACCAAAATATCTGGGCAAGAGGTATGAAGCCGCCATCTGGAGCCGGACTCAGTCCAAGCATGAGATGTTCGCCGTGGGCATGCAGAGCCGGCTTCTCATTCATGTGGACAGCGTTGCCCCCACCAAGGATGAGCTCAAGAATAAATACGTCAACAAGCGTTTGGCCAACCTTGATTTCACCCTATTTCCCACGGGCGGCAAGATCGAGGATGTTGCCCTGGGAGTCAATATCGACCTGAAGAAAGAGCACAAGCTTTCCATCAAACTGATCAACCCCAACGATGAGAAGCTTAACTTCCGCATCCGCTCGGTTCCCAACTGGGAGGCCTTGCTCAAGGTTCCTCAGGGTTATGTCGACGCCTATGACGCCGCCTGGCTCAAGCCGGCTTCCGAGGTGGTGGCCATGGAGGGCAACAGCGTCCAGGAGACCGGCCTGATGCTCAATATACCGGATGACGAGCGCAACCGCGGCAAGTCCTTCTTCTTCCCGGTCTCGGTGGAGATTCTAGAGCAGGAAATTCCGGCCCGGATTTATTACACCCTGGCGGTTCAAACGAGGCGCTAAACCCGGATAAACGGAGGGCATGATGAATCGTTTGCGGAAAATTCTGATCGTGGCGGCCGCCCTGTGCTTTGCGCAGGGCGGCACGGCTTTTGCGATCAGCTCCGCGACGATCAACGTGGACGTCACCATCATCGCTTCCCTGTCGGTGTCGGTCAATGACGCCAACTCAAGCACCTCCACGGCCATATCGTGGAACGTGGCCTTGGGCAGCACTGCGTTTACCAACGCGGCCTCCAGCGTTACGGTCACCAACGATTCCGGCGGGCTGAGCGAGAAGTGGGCGCTTTCAACCAACCCCGAGAGCATCGACAACACGGGCGGCGGGGTGCAGACCTGGGCCATTGCGACTTCATCGACCAGCCCAG
>MGUO01000293.1:3336-8482 GCA_001800015.1 Elusimicrobia bacterium RIFCSPHIGHO2_02_FULL_57_9 | reverse complement strand
CAAAGCGCCGCTTTCACGCAAATCCGAAAGCTGGGGCCTGCCGTCGACTCTGCCCTTTTCCTCGGGACGCCGGGAAAGCTGGGAAAGGGCGACGACCGGGATGTTCAAATCCCGAGCCAGGAATTTAAGGCCCCGGGATATTTCGGAAACTTCCTGCTGGCGGCTCTCGGCGCGGAAAGACGAGCCGCGGATCAACTGAAGATAATCGACGATGACCAGGGACAAGTTCTTGCCCTTGCGCCGCAGTTCCGAGGCCAGTTGGCGCGAAATCGAGCGGATGGCCAACACGGAAAGGCCCGGGCTGTCCACGATGTAAAGGGGCGCTTCGGAAAAGCGGGCCGCGGAATTAGTCAAATCCGTCCAGCGGCTGCGCGGGAAAAAACCGTTGCGCACCTGCTGAAGATTGACGCGCGCTTCCGAGGCAATGAGACGCTCCATGATGGCATGGCGGCTCATTTCCATGGAGAATACCAGCACGGGCTGGGGATCGTCGCTTAAGACCACGTTGGCGGCGATGTTTAAAGCCAGGGCTGTTTTCCCTTGGCTGGGACGGGCGGCGATCAAGATTAGGTCCGATTTTTGGAAGCCCGCAGTCAAGCGGTCGAATTCCTTAAGGCCGGAGGCAACCCCGGTGACGGCCTGCTTACGGTTATGGGCCAGCTCGATCTGCTCGATAACCTCGTGCGCCAAATCCTTGGCTTCGATAACGCCGCGCAGGCTTTGCCGCTCAGCGACCTTAAGAATGCTGGCCTGGGCTTCATCCAGGATGATTTTAGGCTCTTTGGCCTCGTGATAGCAGGCGCTGACCACGGAGGTCGCGGTATTGATCAACTCTCTTAGAATCGATTTTTCCTGGACCAGCCTGGCATAGTAGTCCACGTGAGCCGCCGTGGCCACGTTATTGATCAGCGCGGTCAGCGCGTCCATCCCCCCGACTTCGTCAAGCTGCTTGAGCTTGCGCAATTCCGTGCCGGCCGTGACGACGTCGACGGCGTCCCCGCGGTTGGAGAGGTCCTTGAGAACGCGGAAAATTTTCCGGTTGGATTCCTGGTAAAAATCCTTTTCGTTGAGGACGTCGACGGCCTTTTCAACGGCGTCGCGCTCAATGAGCATCGAGCCGAGAACGGCCATTTCGGCTTCTAAAGCCTGGGGCGGCAATTGGACCGGGTTATTGGACATGGGCGGGAAATCCCCCCGCTAACTATTCGCGAGCGACGATCGTGACTTTAATCTTGGCGCTCACCTCGGGCCGCAAACGCAGCTCGACTTCATGATCGCCGACTTTTTTGAGCGCGGACTCAAGCGCTATGGCTTGCTTGTCCACGTCAAAGCCGCAAGTCTTAAGGCTTTTTTGAATATCGGTCCTGCCCACCGAGCCGAAAAGCTTGCCTTCGGGCCCACAGGGACGGGAAAAGGATAGGCTGGTTCCGGCGATTTTGGAAGCCAATTCCTTGGATTGCGCCAGCCTATTTTCGGAGAGCTTGGCGCGCTTTTCCTTGCTTTTTTCCCACCAGGAAAGAGCCGCGGCCGTCGCCGGCATGGCGAGTTTCTGAGGGATCAGAAAATTACGGCCAAAACCGGCGGAGACTTCCTTAACTTCCCCCGCGCGGCCCAAGGAATCGACGTCGCTGCGCAATATGACTTTCATTTTACCACGTAGGGCAGCAGGGCGAGATTCCGGGCGCGCTTGATGGCCCGGCCCAATTGCCGCTGATGCCTGGCGCAGTTGCCGGTAATCCGGCTGGATAGAATCTTGCCGTTATCCGACATGAAGGTTCTCAATATCTGAATCTGTTTATAATCAACGTCCCTGACCTTCTCCGCGCAAAAGCGGCAGACCTTGCGCCGGACCGGAAAGGGCGCGCGGCGCCGGCCCGCCAACTCCGGACGTTTCCCCGTCGCAGCGGCTGGGCGGGGCGCGGCGGCGGCTTGCTCCACCGCTGCCGGACCACCGGTTGCAGTTTCTTCCGAAGACATTTAAAAAGGGACCTCATCCATATCAACAGCGTCCGAAGACGCTTCGGCCGGAACCTGGGCCTGCGCCTGGGCCTGCGCGCGCTCCAGAAACTGCACGCGACGGGCTTCCACTTCCAAAACGGTGCGCTTGCCGCCGCTTTTCTTATCCTCGAACTCCCGGCTGCGCAAACGGCCTTCAATATGAACCGGGCTCCCCTTGCGCAATTTTTCCTTGCAGCGCTCGGCGGCCTGACGCCAGACGACGACGGGTATATAGCTGACCTGCTCTTTCCATTCCCCGCTGGCCTTATCCTTGTAGTTCTGATTCACGGCGATGGAAAACCAGCATTTCGCCGTGCCTTGCGGGGTAAAGAAAACCTCGGGATCGCGGGTCAGACGGCCCGTCAGGGTGACTTGATTTTGCTCGGGAAGGCGCAGCAAGCCGCTCATGACGGGGTCGCCGGGGCCTTGGCTTTGACCTTTTTGACTTTCTCGCGCATTTTGCGATCCTTGGCCTCAACGGTCATGTTGCGCACGATATAATCGGCGATGCTGAAATTGTGATTCAGCTTCTTGAGCAGTCCGGGCGCCGCTTTATATTTGAGGTAGGCGTAAACGCCCTCGCGGGCCTTTCCTATCATATGGGTGAGCTTGCGGCGGCCCCAAATTTCCTGGCTGATCAGTTCGCCATCGTCCCCGGTGATGATTTTTTTGGTTTTTTCGATAAATTCGGCGACCTCGGGATCCGACATCGCGGGTTTCAAGATCATGACGGTTTCGTATGTTGACATAGCATGACACTGTAACAAATTTCTGCAGGCCCTGGCAAGAGAAACTTCTATTTCCACAAGTGTAATTCTTGACAAAATATAACACATGACGTACACTACTATCAAATGAAGCGCAAACGGAAATCCGCGCGAAAACCCTTCACAGGGGAAACTCCCGAAGTTATGGACATCAAGGCCCTGGCCCAATACCTGGGCATGGGACGATCCAAGATTTACGGCCTTATCCGACAGAAAAAAGTGCCCGCCTCGCGCATCGGACGCCAATACCGCTTCTCCAAACCCTTGGTGGACGCTTGGCTTAAAGAACGCCTCATCATGCATCCCGAGGAACAACAAATCTCGCTGTTCCAGAAAAAGTAGCCCTTCCCGTCGACCGTCGAACATCTCTTGCCATCCCGTCTGAGATATTATATAGTTTTTGCCAACAAAAGGGATAAGGCTTACGGTCCCTCGTGTACTTACGGAGGTCAAACAGAAAATGGCTGAGAAAGTTCAGAAGGCTGGCATTGGTCGCGCGACGGGCTTCCTTTATTACATCGACAAGCAGGGCGATATCTCCCGGGCCAAGATGGCTCGCGGCGGCAAGAAAGGCGGCCGGCCGGAGAAAGTCCAGAAAATCGGCCTGAAGAAAGAGAAAGGCTATCTCTATTACTTGGATAAGAAAGGCGATGTGTCTCGCGCCAAGATGGTCAACGCTTAAGCAAGAAGCAAAACGCCGAAAAAAAGCCCCCGCTTCATTAGCGGGGGTTTCTTTTTTTGCTAAATTCCCTTGATGCCCCATCACTTGCAGCCCGGCATTTTAATCGCCGGCCCCGGTTCGGTCGGCGGCGCCCTGGCCGCGCGCTGGGTCCTGGCGGGCCAGAGCGTTTTATTGTTGAGCCGCGACAAAGCATCTGAAACCCGCCTTGTCCGAAACGGAATTTTTTTCACCGCCAGAAACGGCTCGCGCCGCCGGGCCGGGGGCCCCAAGCTGCAAAGCGCGCGTCGCTCCGGGCCGCGGCCCTGCGCGGCGGTTTTTTTCTGCGTCAAGTCGAAAGACATTCCGGACGCGGTCCGCTCGACGCGCCCCTGGGTCGGACCGGCAACAAGCATTGTCGGATTGCAAAACGGCCTGGGTCATGAAAAAACCCTGCATCGGGCTTTTGGAAAAATTCGCACCGTGCTGGGCTCTTGTTACTTTGCCGCCGACCGCCCCGCTCCCTTTTCGGTCTCAAACAGCTGGGGCAACACCATCACCCTGGCTCAAACCAAGGACAATCGGCAAGCCGCGGCGACGGCGCGCAAACTGCTGCTTAAAGGCGGTTGGATGGTCAGCCTCAAAAACTCGGAGGATCGTATGCTTTGGACCAAGCTTTGCTTTAACGCCGCCACCAATCCCCTGGCCTCCCTTTGCGCCGTGCCCAACGGTTCCTTGGCCGAGAATCCCGCGCTTAAGGAAATCATGCTCACCGTATTGGCCGAGACCGTGGCCATCGCCACGAAAAGCGGCCACCCCCCGCTTTATCATGATATGGACGCGCTGGTAGTGAGGTCCTGCCAGGCGGCTCCCCTGCAAAGAAACTCCATGCTGCAGGACTTGGCCGCCGGGCGCAAAACCGAAATAGAATCGATCGCCGGGCCTTTGCTTGCCGCCGGGTGCCGGGCCAAAACGCCGGCGCCGCTCTTGACCCGATTGAGCCGCCTGATCCGGCGCTTGGAGCGCCTGACATGAACCGGGCAAAAATCATAGACGGCCAGGCCATCGCCAAAAAAATAATCGAAAGCCTGGAGCCCCGTTTGGCCGCATTCAAAAAAACCAAGGGCAGGGCGCCATTTCTCGCGATCATCGCGCAAGAACAGCAAGCCTCTCAAGCCTATCTTCATTCCAAGTTGAAAGCCTGCCGCGAATTAGGAATCGAAACGGCGGTTCATTGCTTGCCGCGCAATATACGCTTAAAAGAGATCACCGGGATGCTGGAAATGCTGGGCCGGGATTCCTTCACCGAGGGGGTCTCTTTAGATTTGCCTTTGCCTCCCGGCCTGGATACGGCCGCAGTGCTTTGCGCGCTGCCTTCGGCCAAGGATGTGGATGGACTAGCTCCCATCAATTACGGCAAACTGTTCATGGCCAAAACCCATGAAGATATCCGTAGGCTGCTTATTCCCTGCACGGCCCGGGCCATCGTGGAAATCCTCAAGTCCGCGCACTCTGCGCCGGAGGGAAAACGCGCCGTAGTCATCGGCCGCTCCGCGATCGTGGGAAGGCCTACGGCCCACCTTTTAAGCGTGCTGAACGCCACCGTCACCCTGTGCCACTCGCGCACCCTGGATCTGGCCGGGGAAGTTGCCCGCGCCGACATCGTGGTCGCCTGCCTGGGCAGGCCGCAACGCATCAAGGGAGAATGGATCAAGAAGCAAGC
>MGUO01000293.1:0-3327 GCA_001800015.1 Elusimicrobia bacterium RIFCSPHIGHO2_02_FULL_57_9 | reverse complement strand
GTCTTACGCTTTGACCGCGGTTCTGGGCTTTGACGAGGCCTGAAGCGGCGCTTGCTCTTTATCCGGCTCCAGGAACGGGTAGCGATAGTCCTTGGGCGGGTCGAAGGTTTCCTTTATGGTGCGAGGCGAAACCCAGCGCAGAAGATTGAGGCAGCTTCCGGCCTTATCATTGGTGCCAGAGGCGCGCGCGCCGCCGAAGGGCTGCTGGCCGACCACAGCACCGGTCGGTTTGTCGTTGATGTAAAAATTACCGGCCGCATTGACCAAAACCTCCTGGGCTTCAAGAACAGCGGCGCGGTCGGCGGCGAAAATCGCGCCGGTCAAGGCGTAAGGGGAGCTTCTATCGCAAAGCTCGAGAGTCTCGCTATATTTCTTCTCCGGATAGACATAGAGGGTTAGAACCGGCCCGAATATTTCCTCCACCATGGATTCGTATTTAGGATCGCCGGTCTCTATGACGGTAGGCCCGATGAAATAACCGGTGGAGCCGTCGCAATTGCCGCCCCACAGTATTTTGCAGGAAGAATGGCCCTTGGCCCGGTCGATATATCCCTTGATGTTCTCATAAGCCGGTTTGTCGATAACCGCATTGAAGAAATTGCTGAAATCCTCCGGCGAGCCCATTGTCACCGTGGACAGCATTTCACCCACGGCTTTCTTGATCCGAGGCCAGAGCGAATCGGGAATATAAGCCCGGGAGGCGGCCGAACATTTCTGGCCTTGAAACTCGAAGGCTCCTCTAACCATGGCCGTTGCCACGGCCTGGGGATCGGCGCTGGCATGAACGAAAATAAAGTCCTTGCCGCCGGTTTCCCCGACCAATCGGGGATAGGCCCGGTAATGCTTAATCTGCTCGCCCACGGTTTTCCACATCCACTGGAAAACCCCCGTGCTTCCTGTAAAATGAACTCCGGCCAAATCCGGGGAGCTTAAGGCCGCGCGGCCGACTTCAGCCCCCGGCCCCGTCACCATGTTGATCACACCGTCGGGAAGTCCAGCTGCCTGAAACAGCCGCATCATGTGATAGGCCGTATAAGCCGTGACCCCGGCCGCTTTCCAGACCACGGTATTGCCCATAAGAGCGGGCGCGGCGGGCAGATTTCCCAATATCGAGGTGAAATTAAAAGGCGTGACCGCGAAGACAAAGCCCTCCAAGGGGCGATACTCCATGCTGTTCCACACGCCGGGACCGCTGATGGGCTGGTTGGAATATATCCGATCGGCGAAAGCGACATTAAAGCGGAGGAAATCGATCATCTCGCAGGCCGCGTCAATCTCGGCTTGATGGACGCTCTTGGATTGGCAGAGCATGGTCGCGGCATTTAAGGTCCAGCGAAAGTCCCCGGCCAAAAGATCCGCGGCCCTAAGGAAAATCGCGGCACGGGCGCAAAAGGGCATGCGCGCCCAGTCGTGCCGGGCCTTCAAGGCGGCGTCGATGGCCTGCTGGGTATGCGCGGCACTTCCCTCATGGTAGCGGCCCAGGAGTTGGTTGATATTATGCGGAGAACGACAGTCGTTCAACTTGCCGGTACGGACTTCGCGGCCGCCGACATATAAAGGGATATCCGCCATCTGGGATTTAAGCTCCGCGATCCTGGTTTTAAGGGCCCGCCTTTCCGGACTGCCGGGGCGATACTCAAGCGCGGGTTCATTGCGCGGTTGGGGGACTTGAATTCGAGAGTTCATGATTAAATGATATAATATTGGTCGGGAGAAAATAGAATGAAAAGAATATTGCTGTTCGCCGTCACCAACCTATTGGTCGTGGTCGCCATCTCATTTGTGATCGATCTTTTGGGCCTGCGGCCTTATTTAACGGCCAACGGCATCGACTATCAGGCCCTGCTCATATTTTGCGCGCTATTCGGCTTTGGCGGCGCTTTTATATCCCTGCAAATCTCGCGCTGGAGCGCGAAAACGGCCATGGGGGTTCGGTTGATAGACTTGGAAAATCCTTCCAATCAACTGGAACGCCGCCTCGCAGACACGGTCAAAAGCCTTTGCCAGCGCATGGAATTGGAAACACTGCCTGAAATCGGCATTTACCGCAGCCCCGAGGTCAACGCTTTCGCCACCGGCCCCAGCCGCAGCCGGGCGCTATTGGCCGTTTCCACGGGCCTGCTTGAGAATATGGACTCGCGCGCCGTGGAAGGGGTGCTGGGCCACGAAGTTTCCCACATCGCCAACGGGGACATGGTCACCATGACGCTGCTGCAAGGCGTGATCAATACTTTCGTGATGTTTGTCGCCCGCATCGCGGCTATCGCCATCGACAACGCCATGCGCAGCCGGGACGGGGAGCGTAGAAATGGGGGGTTGGGCTTTTTCGCCCAATTTATGCTGGTATCCTTGCTTGAATCCGTGCTGATGATTCTGGCCTCGCCGGTTCTCTATTACTACTCGCGCCGGCGCGAGTACAAGGCCGACGCCAACTCGGCCCGCATCGCGGGCGCCGGCACCATGATTTACGCCTTGGAGGCGCTTAAGCGCTCAACCCAGGTGCGCGATGAGCGCGCGCCGTCTTTGTCTACCTTCAAGATCAACGGACATGGACACGGCCTCATCGCCGCGCTCTACTCCAGCCACCCGCCCATCGAAGCCCGCATCGAAGCCCTGCGCCGCGGGATTTAAGCGCGAACAAACCTATCTTCGAAAAACCCCGGCTTTTATATATTCCTTAATCAAAGATTGATAAGGCACATTGATCTCGTTGGCTTTTTCCTTCACCCGATTAAGCAGGTAGTTCGGGATACGGATGGATATAGGGGATGAAGTGGGTTTTAAATTGGGAAAACTCACTCTTTCAAAATCCTTGGGCTCAAAATACTCGGAGGTATCCAGTTTGCTCCAGAATTTTCGCTCCTCATCTTCATTCTTAAATCTGGGAAATTTAAGCCGCTTTTTCATAGAGAGGCACCTCCTTCTTATTAACCTTTCTTGCGGAAATAACCCGCAGTTTTTGTCCTCGCTTCGCGAAAACAACGAATAAAAGCTTTTCCTTCTTGGTTTTTCCTAAGAGAATAAATCTTTCCTCATCCTGGGAATGTGGGGGGTCCCGAAGAATAACCTTATGCTCATCGAAAAAGGCTTCCTCGCTTTCAGAATTTTCAATCCCATGTTTTTTATTTTTGCCGCCGTTGCCCTCATCCCATTCAAACCCGAGCGCTTCGGGCTCAATCTTCATGTATATACTGCATTATACAGCCCTTATCGGGGCATGTCAATGGGCTCGTCGCTCCCGGTTCCCGGGCTTTTGAAGTGGTCATAAAATCATCCCTGCCAAGGAAGGACTTGGGAAATCCATAGCGATCACTTGGAAAAATCTCC
>MGUO01000292.1:907-15467 GCA_001800015.1 Elusimicrobia bacterium RIFCSPHIGHO2_02_FULL_57_9 | reverse complement strand
CGGCTCGCATGGCCCCCAGGCCCCGCGAATCGCCTACGCAGGCCAAACGCTCATGCCAGGAATCGAAGCGCTGCTTGACGGTTTCGCCGATTCTTGAAGCCGTTTCCACCAACCTCTCTTCCTTGAAAATTTCAAAAACCGCCAGGGCCGCGGCGCAGGACATTGGGTTACCGCCGTAAGTGCCGCCGATGGCGCCGACGGCCGCCGAGTCCATTATTTCAGCCTTGCCCACCACTCCTGAAATAGGCATGCCGGCGCCCAAGGATTTGCCCACGACCATAAGATCCGGGGCGATGCAGTCATGCTCGATGGCGAACATCTTGCCGGTGCGGCCAAAACCGCTTTGCACCTCATCGATGATCAACACGATCCCGTGCTTGTCGCAAATCCGGCGCAGGCCGGCCAAAAATCCGGCAGTGGGCGCAATAAATCCCCCCTCTCCCTGCACGGGTTCGGCGATAATGGCGGCCACGTCTTCGGCAGCGATATCGGTCAGGAAAAGCTGTTCCAACTGCTCCAGACAATACTCGGTCAATTCTTCGGGCTTAACCCCACGCGGCGGGCGGTAGGCATAGGGATAACGCGCATGATAGATTTCCGCCGGCGCCGGGCCAAAACCCTGGCGCAAAGGTTTATACTTGCCGTCCAGGGTGAGGCATAGCAAGGTGCGGCCGTGAAAGGCATTGTCAAAGCTGATCACGCCTTTGCGTTTGGTATAAGCCCGGGCAAACTTAACCGAGTTTTCAATGGCTTCCGAGCCGCTGTTGAATAGAATCGCCTTTTTCTTTTCGGCCCCGGGAGCTGCCTTAACCAACTCGCGGCAAACCTGGATATAGTTCTCATAGGCCGCGACGTGAAAGCTTGTGTGCAGGAGCTTGCCCGCCTGTTCGCGCAAGGCCGCGACTACCCTGGGATGGCAATGGCCGACGTTTAAAGCGCCGATGCCCCCGGCGAAATCGATATATTCCTTGCCGTCCACATCCCAAATCGAGGCATTCAGGGCTTTTTCTATGACGACGGAGGTATAGGCGGCGCTGCCGGATGAGACCAGCTCGTTTCGTTCGGCCCATAGCGCGGCGGCTTTGCCGCTTTTAGCGGTTGTTTTAGTTTTTGTCAGCATAAGATAGAGATTAGCAGATTATCGCCTTATTTATCGCGGCGATCAAAGTAAACCCGCGATAGGAGGGCTAAAAGGCCCATATTTTGGGGGTCTTTTAGCCTCGTAAAGATAGGTCTTTGGGCGCACAGGGTTCTTACTGCTCCCATGCTACACTGCTTCATGACTAAATTTTCCCGTCGATTTGTCATTGTTTTACCGCTGTTTTTCTCCTCATTGGCCCAGAGCGCCCGGCTTTCCTCTCATAAAGCCATAGATAACCGCGTCAACCCGCGCCTGGCGCTCCCCGTTTCAGCGCCGCTACGACATCAGGGGCGGCCCGCCCCCGGCGCGCAGGCCGGTAGTCAAATAGAAGCGCTGGGACAGCTCAGGCAAATCGCCCCCTTAGGCGCTTCCGCCGCGGACGAAATCGAATTTATCGAACAATCCGAGCAAATTTTCCAGGGAGGATTGCCGCGGGATAACCCCGCCTCCGAGCCCGCCGTCTCAGCGGAACCGGGCTTCCCTTCCGATGAGCAGATAATGTCAGACCTAAATATAGGCGGCATTACGAACGCGGAACGTGAAAAGAAGGTCATCGCGCATTTCCAAAAGCTCGGAGCCACCGGCGCGCCGATCCATGTGGAAGAAGGAGAAGCGCCTCCTCTGAATGTATACAACACCGTGATCATACAGAACGCCGGCGCCCCTGGTAAAAACAACATATACGTGGTCAAGAAAGGGAAAACGGACCGCAAGGTCATCGATGGCGGCCACATGGACAGAGTCGGAGGAGGCAGTCACGGGATCATAGACAATTATTCGGGATCTCTGGCAGTTCGCTACGACTATGAGGCCTTGCGCGCTGTGGAGACCGATGCCACCATCGTTTTCATCAACTTCGCCCGCGAGGAAGAAGGCCTGGTCGGGTCACGGGCTTGGCTTAACGCCTTCCCCGCAAGCCAGCTGAGCAAATTCGACGCCATGCAGAATCTCGACACCGAGGGTCTCGCCGGGCTCTATATACTTGAAAACGGCACGACTCCGAAATTGCGGGACATGGCCATGGAAATCGCGCGAAAATTAGGCATCGAGGCCAGTCTCCAGGAAATCCGGGGCGGCGACTCGGACCACACTCTTTTCCGGCGCGTCGGCATACCCGCACTCATGCTGTTCCAAGGAACCGAAGAGGATATATTCGGCAAGATCCACTCCGAGAATGACAATATCTCGAACTTCCTGCTGGACCATTACAAAAACGTACTGCGACTTAGCCGCGCCAACCTCAAGGAACTCGCTTCGAAACCCCAGCGCGAAGCAATCACATTCGTCTCTGGAGCGGCAGACTACGCGAAAGTCCCTGAACTCGCGGCCAAGGAAGACTTTACGGGGCTGCGCAAAGTCCGCGCTCAAATCGATAGAGCCGCCTACAAAACCGCGGACCCGATGCTCAGGCAACAGCTGATCAGGGCCAAACTTCAAATAGCTGAGATGCTCGATGCCGATGTTCGGTTCAAAGGCTACAACGAGCTGATCGCGGCCCGGGCCCTGGCCCGCAGCGGCAGGCACGCCGAGGCCGCGCGCAAGTATGAACAGGCCGCCAAATTCTACCGCGCCGTCGCAGCGCGCGGACATGGCGAAGCTGATTATTTCCTGAGGCTGGCGGTGGAGGAACGCTCCCTCACGGACCTCACAACACCAAGATTGATTATAAATTGATTACAATAGGAGGCTTTAAAATGGAGTTATTAAGAAACTGATTTTTACCCTCATGGGGATGTTGGTGGGACTGGTGGCGGGGGGCATTTTACTTAGGCGATGAGCATCAAGGCCCCGATCAAAACCAGCAGGGTTTCCACTATCAGCAGGAAGCGTTCCCTAGACAATCTTTCCAAGATCTTTTTAGCGGCATAGGAGCCCAGGCTCATGACCACTCCAAAACCAAGGCCTGGGAGCAGTTCCTGCCAACCCAAGACGTTTAACCGGTGATAGGAAACCGACTTGGCCAGATGCATCCCTACGGCGCAAAGGGCTTCTGTTCCCACGAAAGCCTCTTTGGTGAGGCCATAGGCCAGAAAGAAAGGGGATGAGAACGGTCCTATTCCCCCGATAATCGCGGAGAGAAAACCGGAGACGGCTCCCAGCGGAACGAAAATGCGCGAATCGCCGATCCGCAGCGGTTTATAGAGCTTCTGCGCGGCTACGCTGCTTAACAGAAAAAGGCCGATGGCCTTCTTGATCCAAAGGGCCGGAAGCGCGACATAGACCAAGGAGCCCAGCATGGCAAAGGGAATGGAGCCCAGCGAGAACAGCGCTACCAGCTTTAAATTCAGTTCCCGGCGATTAAAGTAAACCCGCGAGGCGTTGCCCAGGAGCACTGCAACAGTCAGAATGGGCACCGCCGGGCGGGCGCCGTATACCGCGACAAGAATCGGCAGAAAGATCATGGCCCCGCCGAATCCGGCGACTCCGGATAAAATGGAAGTTAAAAAAGCGGCCAGGAAGAGGCAGGTCCACGTCAGCAGATCAGGCATGAGACTAAAATTCCGCCAGGGCTTGCTCGATGAGATCCAGGACTTGGTCTATTTGCCGGCTGGTAATGATCAGGGGGGGGGCGAAACGAACGGTTGAGTGATGAGTATCCTTCGCCAGAACTCCGTTCTTTAAAAGGATTTCACAGAAGGGCCTGGCTTTGGAAGAGAATTCCAAAGCCAGGAGCAGGCCTTTGCCGCGCACTTCCTTAATTTTTTGGTGCTTGAGCCGGGCTAAACCGGTTTTAAAGTATTCCCCTATTTGGGCGGCTTTAGCGGGCAGTTTCTCCTTAATAATCACATCCAGAGCGGCTTGGCCAATGGCGCAGGCCAAGGGGTTTGCTCCGAAAGTGCTGCCATGCGTGCCGGGCCTAAATAGGCCGAGCACGTCTTGCCGCGAGCAGACCGCGGAGATCGGATAAAAGCCTCCGGATAAAGCCTTGCCCAGGATAATGAGGTCCGGCCTGATCCCCTCATAGTCGAGGCAGAACATTTTTCCGCAGCGTCCCAGGCCGGTTTGGATTTCATCGGCGCAAAAAAGCACGTTGTTTTTGGCGCAAAGCTCGCGCGCTTTCTTGAGATAGCCGGTAGGCGGGATGACAACCCCGGCTTCCCCCTGAATAGGCTCGACTAGAAAGCCGCAGGTATTCGGGGTTATGGCTGTTTCGAGTGCTTCTTGAGAGCCGTAAGGGATCTTTTTAAATCCCGGGGTGGCGGGCGCGAAATCCTCGTAAGAATCAGGATCTGAAGAAAACCCCACGATGGTGGTGGTGCGTCCATGGAAATTTCCTTCGCAGACGATAATTTCAGCTTGGCCGGCCGGGATGCTTTTTTTTCGGTATCCCCAAAGCCGCATGGCCTTGATCGCGGTTTCCACGGCTTCGGCGCCTGAGTTCATGAGAATGGCCTTGTCTTGGCCGGTCAATTCGCAAAGCCGCATAAGAAACGGGCCCAACAAATCATTGTAGAAGGCGCGCGAGGTCAGGGTCAGCTTGCCCATTTGCGCCTTGGCCGCCGCCGCGATTTTAGGATGATTGTGCCCTTGATTCATGGCGGAGTAGGCCGAAAGCATATCGAAATAGCGCCGGCCGTCGATATCCCAGACAAAGACTCCCTTCCCCCTCCGAAGAACAACGGGAAGCGGGGCATAGTTTTGCGCTCCGTATTTTAAATCCAGCGCACGATACTTCTCAGCCTCGGCGTTCAATGGTATACTCGTCCTATGGCGGTGCGAAAGCCCAAACCAATCCTTCCCGGCAGACCCTTAGGCGGCATCGGAATTCCTTTCTCCGGCTTTTCCCGATTCCGTATCCTGGATTTTAGCAAATTGCTCCCCGGCCCCTACGCGACACAGATTCTTGCCGACATGGGCTGCAAGGTTACGCGCGTGGAACTTCCCTATTTCGGGGATTTGGCCCGGGAGCTTCCTCCTAAAATCGACGGGGTTGGGGCCACGTATTGGATGGTTAACCAGGGCAAGAAAACCCTAAGTTTTGATTTCCGCAAGCCCGCGGGACTTAAACGGCTGCATAAGATGCTCAAACAGTCGGATGTTTTAGTGGAGGGTTTCCGGCCCGGGCTGATGGACCGCATCGGCTTGGGCTTTGCGCAACTGCGCAAGCTCTACCCGCGCTTAATCTATTGCTCCTTAACCGGCTATAACCCCGCTGGCCCTTGGCGGCGCAAGGCCGCGCACGATTTGAATTTCTTGGCTGCCAGCGGCTTTTTGGGACTGGGCAATTCAGAGGGGCGCATCGCTTTTCCTTCCGCTCAAGTCGGCGATTTAGCCGGCAGCATGGCCGGAGTCTCGGGAATTCTGGCGGCTCTTCTCGAGCTCCAGAAAACGGGCAAGGGCCGCCATGTGCGCATCTCCTTGGCGGATACGCTGCACTCCTGGCTGAGCCTCCCCTTAGGCTATTTGCGCTCGACCGGCGAGGATCCCGGCAAAAGCTCGCAATGGTGGGTTGGGGCTCAGCCCTTTTACCGCCTCTACGACACGCAGGACGGCCGCAAAATCGCGGTGGCCGCGGTAGAAAAGGGCTTTGCGATCGCCCTTCTGGACCTCTTGGGTCTTTGCGCAATCCGCGATCTGGCGGATGATCCGATGGCCAACGCCTCCCGGCTGATTGCGGAATTGGAGCGGGCATTTTCCTCGGCGACCCTGGCGCAATGGGAAGATCGCCTCAAAGACAAGGATGTCTGCGTGACCCCGGTTTATACCTTAATCGAGGCGATTAAGTTTTTGCAGTCTGCCGCAAAGACTGATCCAAGGTTTCAACGATAAAATCCGCGTCCTTTTTGTTGAGACAAAGCGGAGGCTTGATGCGCAGCACGTTGCCGGCCATGCCGCCCTTGCCGATGAGAAGACCCTGATCCTTGCAGGACTCAAGCAGGCGCATGGTGAGTTCGCAGGCTGGTTCCTTGCTTTTTTTGTCCTTGACCATTTCCACGCCGATCATAAAGCCCCTGCCCCGAGCCTCTCCCACATAAGGCGAACGCTCGGCTAATTTCTCAAGCTGAGAAATCAAATAGCTTCCTACGACGTGCGCGTTTTCAGCGAGTTTCTCTTGCTCTAAAACATCCAACACCGCTCCCGCAGCCGCCATCTGCGCGGGCGAGCCGCCGAAGGTGTTGTAATGCAGCTTGCCTTTCACTGAATCCGCGATTTTGCGCGTAGTAATGACGGCCCCTATGGGGTAACCGTTGCCTAGGCCCTTGGCCATGGTCACGATGTCCGGTCGCACCCCCCACTTTTCGATGCCCAGAAAATGTTTTCCGGTGCGTCCCACGCCGGTTTGCACTTCATCGGCGATGAACAGGCCGTTATATTTTTTAACGATAGCATAGGCCGACGGGAAATACTCCGGCTCGGGGGTAATCACGCCGCCGACGCCGTTGATGGGTTCGGCATAAAAGCCCGCGATTTTCCCGCTCGTTGAGGTCTTGATCACGGATTCAAGCTCATCCACGCAACGCTGGGAGAATTGGCGCGGCGTCAGGCCTTGCGGCCGGCGATAAGTATAGTTAGCCGGCGCGAAATGCACGCCCGTGGGATAAGGAAGCGAATGCCTCCAATTGGATTGGCCGGTCAAAGCCATGGTCATGAGGGTGCGGCCATGATAAGAATGGCCCAGGGCGATAAATTCATGGCTGCCCGTGTAGTTTTTCGCGATGATCGCAGCTAATTCATTGGCTTCGGATCCTGAATTGGTGAAAAAGCAGGTTGCGAGTTGAGGGTTGGCGGACTGAACTTTTTTTATCAATCTTTGCGCATAAACGCCCAAAGAGGGGTGCAGGTAAAGCGACGGGGTGTGCAGGTATTGGCCGATTTGCTCGGTGAGCTTTTTGACGAAATGGGGATGGGAATGGCCGATGGAAACCGTGGCCACGCCCGCGAAAGCGTCCAAATATTTTTTGCCCTTCTCATCAAAGACAAACTGCATCCGTCCCTTGACGATCGAGATGGGTTTGGAATAGAGCGGTCCGATTCCACCGAAAGGGATGATATATTTTTCGCGCAAATCACGCTTTTTCATGTTCTCTCCCGACCACGATCCAAAGCCCAAGCCCAAGCCCCAAACCTGCGAGCATCCCATCGGCGAGGATGGCCGGCGCGGCCATAAAACCCATGGGCGAGCCGGTCCAAAACATGAGGCCGGGCACAAGCCTGATCAAGAAATTCCCGGGGTACTCGATGCAAATGCTGCCTGCCAAGCCGGCAAAACCGGACAAACAGCGTCTGTCGCCGGCGCATGCCCAGCCCACGCAAAAAACGGCAGTCCACATGGCGGCAATATAGGCATAGGGCAGGGCGTAATCAGCGCTTATCTTCATGCGCGGAAGCGCTACGGAAAGGCCGGCATCAATCCCCAGCATGACGAAAAAGGCCACGCCCAGGCCTAAGACAAACGGGCGCCAGCGGCGGGAGAGCCCGAAAGCGATCAGGCCGTAAAGAAGCGCCGCTTGCAGCGCCACGCCGATTCGAATGCCCGCGGATAGATAGGCGGCCTGAGGCTGCAACAACCAGAAGCGGCTAATCAGCGCGGCCGCTATTTGGCCGACTGCCGCGCCGCCCAAGCCCCCTAATGCTCCGCCGACCAGAAGTTCGAATAAGTTCAATATGCGCTAGTATAAGTTCGACTCCCGCCGCTTGCCGGTGTAGTCGATGAATACGGTTTTAAGCTCGGTAAAGAAGTGCAGCCCTTCCTTGGACATCTCACGCTCGCCCACACCGGAACGTTTAACTCCGCCGAAAGGAACCTGGGCCTCGCCGCCGACGGTCGGGCTGTTGACATGCACCATGCCGGCTTCCATCTCATCGGCAAAGCGCATGGCCAGGGTCAGGTCCTGGGTATAAATAGCCGAGGTCAGGCCGAATTCCACCGCGTTGGCGGCTTCCATGGCCTGTGCGAAGGTTTTAACCCGGGTGACCGACAGCACGGGCCCGAATACCTCTTCCTTAAAGATACGCATGGAAGGTGTCACGCCTTCAAAGAGAGTCGGTTCCACGAAGTAGCCGTGTTTAAGATCGCCTTCCTGAAGATGACGCCCGCCGTAAACCAGCTTCGCTCCTTGAGTCTTGGCGATCTCGATATAATCGAGATCGGTTTTAAGCTGGGCTGCGTCTACCGCGGGCCCCATGCCTACCGCGGGATTCATGCCGTCGCCGACCTTGATCTTTTTCATTTCGGACAGAAGCATCGATTGGAATTCATCCGCCACTTTCTCATGAATGATCAGCCGGCTGGTCGCCGTGCAGCGCTGTCCCGTAGCTCCAAAGGCGCCCTTGACCACGCCTCCCAAAGCCAGCTCCAGATCAGCATCGTCCCAGACGATGGCGGGATTCTTCCCCCCCATCTCGCAGGTGACCTTGGCGCCGCGCTTGCCGCAGATGCCGTGCACCCGTTGGCCGATGGAATTGGAGCCGGTGAATGAGACGGCACGAATGCGCGGATCCTCAACCAAGGTGTCGCCCAAAGCCGAGCCGGCGCCCAAGACCAGATTAAGCACTCCAGGCGGCAGTCCGGCTTGCTCGAAAATCTTGACGATCTCAACGGCCATCGCAGGCACCAAGGAAGCGGGTTTAAACACCACGGCATTGCCCGCGACCAAGGCCGGCGAGATTTTCCAAACCGGAATGGCCCAGGGGAAATTCCATGGGGTGATGATGGAAACCACTCCCAGAGGCTGGCGAACGGTGTAGAGAAGATTTTTGGGCAATTCCGAAGGCGCCGTAATTCCCATGAAGCGCAAGCCCTCGCCCGCGAACCATTCCATGAGCGTAATGCCCTTATCCATTTCACCCTTGGCTTCCGCTAGAATCTTGCCTTCCTCCCGGGTCATCAGGGCGGCCAGCTCTGGGGCGCGCTCGCGCGCGATTTGCGCGGCCTTGGCCAGAATGCGGCCGCGGGCGGGAGGGGTGGTGTTGCGCCAAGCTAGAGCCGCTTGCGAGGCTGCGGCCAGGGCGCTTAAAGCGTCATTTTTATCAGCGCAGCGAAATTGCGCCAGGACCTGCCGGGCGTCTGCGGGATTGGTTGAGACAACCTGGCGCTCTGAGCCGCCCTCGATCCATTTTCCTGCGATATACTGTTTGAGATTGGCCGGCGCTTTTTCGGTCTTGGTCAGTGTTTTCATTTTTTATCCTCGATTATTAGCGAATGTGTTAGCGCGCGGTAGCGCGCAACACTGAGCGGCATACAGGAAATTGCCTTGCCGCTCATGTGCGGGGCATACGGCGGAGAAATTGTCCGTGATTGGTTTTGCCTAATAATTTTTCCGCAGTCACCATATGAACTCCGCGTACGAAGACATCGCGGATCGAGCCTTCCACGGTTTTCCCTTCATAGGGATTGTAATCGACATTGGTGTGATGGGTCTGAGCCGAGATGGTGTGCTTCTTTTTAGGGTTGATGAGCACGATGTCGGCGTCAGCCCCGGGGGATAAATGTCCCTTGCGCGGGTAAAGGCCGAAGAGCTTGGCCGGGGTGGTGGAGGTGATGTCCACGAAACGGTTGGGGCTCAGCCGTCCTTTTTGCACCGCGTCCCACAAGAGCAGCATCCTGGTTTCAACACCCGGCGCGCCATTGGGGATTTTTGAAAAATTATCCAGGCCCAATTCCTTGCCGGGTTTCTTATCCTTAGGCTTCATGCAGAAAGAGCAGTGATCGGTTGAAACCACTTGCAGGGCGTTTTGGGCCAAACCTTTCCAAAGCCGCTCTTCATTGCCCTTGGGCCGCAGCGGAGGCGACATCACATACTTGGCTCCCTCAAATCCGGGCCTTTCATAGTCATCGTAGGAAAGATAAAGATATTGTGGGCAGGTTTCGGCATAGACGCTCAGGCCGCGCTCGCGCGCCTTGCGCACTTCTTCCATGGCCGAAGCGGCGGACAAATGCACGATATAAATCGGCACCTCGGCCATCTCGGCCAGCGCTATGGCGCGCCGGGTGGCCTCGGCTTCAGCCGACATGGGCCGGGTCAACGCGTGGTATTTGGGTTCAATTTTACCTTCGGCCAGGGCCTTTTGAACCAGGACGTCGATGACGCCGCCGTTTTCAGCATGCATGCATATCATGCCGCCGTTTTCCTTGGTGCGCAGAAGCGCCCGGAATATGGTCGCGTCATCCAACATAAAGATGCCCGGATACGCCATGAAAAGCTTGAAGGAGGAAATACCCTCATCCACCAGCTTGTCCATCTCCTTAACCTGGTTCTCGGGCAAATCGGTGACGATCATGTGGAAGGAATAGTCCACCGCGCACTTGCCCTCGGCTTTTTCATGCCAGCCGTCCAAAGCCTTGGTCAAGGTTTCCCCTTTTTTCTGGATGGCGAAATCGATAATCGAGGTGGTGCCGCCGAAAACAGCGCCCGTCGAGCCCGTTTTAAAATCATCGGCCGTGGTGGTTCCCCCGAAAGGCATGTCAAAATGGGTATGCACATCGATGCCGCCCGGCACGACGATGCAGCCGCGGGCGTCAACGCTCTTGGCGTCGTTGGCTTTAACCGCCCCGACGGCCGCGATTTTTCCCCCTTCAACGGCGATGTCCGAAACGAAAGTATCGGAGGCGGTGACCAAGGTGCCGCCTTTAATGATTAGGTCATATCCCATAATTACCTCTTGGAGTCGGAATCAGGCTTCAGATTATGAATCGGATTGGAAGCGCAGCTTGCCCCGTAGCCTGCGGCGTCGGCTACGGCAGGGCGGATAAGGAGCCGCTGCTCCTGCCAATTAAAGCAGTAAACATCCCCCGCTTTTGGCCTGGTGCCGACGCCAACCGTGAAATAGTCGCTTTCAAAGCCCGCGAAATTGCCTTTCGCCACCGAATATTGAAAGTTTCGGCCCGGCCATTGCGCCTTGCCATCGGGGGTGAAATTAAACGGCTTATTGTTTTCATCGCGGTAAAAGCCGGAAATAGTCGCCCGGGTGAGCCAATCCTTGGTATCGTGAACATAGAGCACCCATAACATTTTAAGCCCCTGACGCCGGGGGCCTGTGCCTACCAGCTTGATTGACTGAGGGAAGCCCGCGCAATAGTGGCTGAGATCCTCGGCTTGCGCGATGCCGAGCTCTATTTTATTGCCTTTGAGGCCGGCGGATTCAACCCAGCAGGTTCTGTTCGGCCTGGTAATGCCGTATTCATTAAGTTGACGGTAGAATGAAAAGGTCAGGGCCTTTCTGGCATCGGTGTTAAAATCCATTTCGCTTTCTTTGACGGCGAGGTAAATCGAGCGGTTTTCCTGCACCTCATCCACGAAATCACGGCGTATCCAATCGCCTTCGAGGATCTCCCAAGCCTCTTGCGAGATGATCTTGGGCTGAGCCTGCTTTTCAGGTATTTCGGGCCCTTCAAGGGCCGAAGCCCCTGTCGTCACGAATAAGAATGCCAACGCCATTCTAATGTTAAACATTATTGATCCCGCCTCATCAGCGCCCAGTAAACCACGAACGATACCCCAAAGCTGATAAACCAGGCGTAATGATAAAGCGTGATCCACCAGGCAGATATCGAAGCCAGGCCTATTGTACCTAGAAATCCTGGGATCAGGGGTAGAATGCCCAGAATTAAGGCCGCGATCGCCTTGGGATTAAATCCTTTCTCATACCAGTAAGCGCCGGATTTGCGGTAGAGTTCGGGGACTTGCAAGCTGCAATTGCGCAGCACGAAATAGTCGCAGATGAGAATGCCCCCGATGGAGCCAAGCAACGAGGAATAGGCCACCAGCCATTTGAAAATATAGCCGGAAGGGTCGGCCATCAGCTTCCAGGGCTGCATGAGAATGCCGATGACCCCGGTGATATAACCGCCGATGCGGAAATTGATTTTCTTGGGCCAGAGATGGGCCAGGTCATTGGCCGGGCTGACCACGTTAGCCGCGATGTTGGTCGCTAACGTCGCAATGCAAAGAGAAACTAAAGCAACGGCCAAAACAACGGGATTGGTAAACTTGGTCACCAAAATCACGGGGTCCCAGATGCTCTCTTCATAGATCACGATAGTCGCCGAGGTCACGGCCACTCCGATAAAGGAGAAAAGTCCCATGGTGGCGGGCAGGCCTAGGGCTTGACCAAGAATCTGATCCTTCTGGGAGCGGGCATAACGGGTGAAGTCCGGGATGTTCAGCGACAATGTGGCCCAAAATCCGATCATGCCGGTTAGGGCCGGAAAGAAAAAGCCCCAGAATTGCCCGGCCTTGGGTTGCCCCGGCGCGAAAGCCGAGGGCGCTGCGAACATAGGCCCGAAGCCGTCGGCGCGCCAATAAGCCCAGCCGAGCAAAGCCAGGCCCAGAACGATGAGCAGAGGCGCCTTAATATTAAGCAGGAAGCGAATCGAGTCAACCCCCTTGTAAATCACATACATATTGATCGCCCAGAAAAACAGGAAGCAGGCCAGCTGCGGCAGGCTGATTCCGGCGAAGGAATTGGGCCAAGCTTCCAACGAAGGAAAATAAATCGCGGAAAGCTTGAAAATGGCCCAGCCGCCGATCCATGCCTGAATGCCGAACCAGCCGCAGGCAACCAGCGCCCGCAGCAGGGCCGGAATATTGGCGCCTAAAATACCGAAGGACGGGCGGCAATATACCGGGAAGGGAATGCCGTATTTGGTTCCGGCATGGGCATTTAAGACCATTGGAACCAGAACAATGCAGTTGCCCAGCAATATGGTCATGACCGCCTGCCACCAGTTCATGCCTACTGCAATAAGCGAAGAGGCCAACATGTACGTAGGTACGCAGGCGCACATGGATATCCAGAGCACCATCATGTCTTTTATCGCCCAAGTCCTCGCCGAGCGCAAGCTCGGCGAGAGGTCTTTGTTCCAATAGGCCGACTGCGACAGGTCGCCTTTGTATTCGTGGATATCGCTATCGGCCAATGTCTGAAGCATGTTAGGGCAGCTGCTGAACCAGTTCCTGATAGGTTTCCGGCCGGCGATCGCGGAAAAACTGCCAGACCTTGCGCACTTCCAGAATCTGATCAAAGTCCAGGCTCGCGGTGACCAGGGCGTCGCGGTTGCGCGGGCCCACGGCGAGCATCTGCCCGCGCGGATCGCAGAAATAGGACTGGCCGTAGAACTCTCCGATATTCCAGGGTTTCTCCGTGCCGACCCGGTTAATGGCGCCGATAAAATATTGATTGGCCACGCAGTGGGCCGGCTGCTCTAACTTCCAGAGATACTCCGACAGCCCGGCCACGGTGGCCGAAGGGTTAAACACGATCTCCGCTCCGTTAAGCCCCAGGATGCGCGCCCCATCCGGGAAATGCCGGTCGTAGCAGATATAAACCCCCACCTTGGCGTAGCGCGTCTCGAACGCGGGATAGCCCAGGTTTCCGGGCTTAAAGTAGAACTTTTCCCAGAACCCAGGGGCGCAATGCGGGATGTGGTTCTTGCGGTATTTGCCGAGGATTTTGCCGTCAGCGTCGATAACCACGGCTGTGTTGTAATAGGTTCCGGTCGAGGGTGTCTCGTAAAGCGGCACGACAATGACCATTTTGTGCTTCTTGGCCAGCTTCTGCATCAACCGGGTGGTGGGCCCTGGAACCTGCTCGGCGGTCTCGTACCACTTATCATCCTGCTCGGCGCAAAAATAGGGGCCGTAAAAGATTTCCTGCATGCACAGGATCTGCACGCCCTGTTTCCCCGCTCTTTCTATATAGGGGATATGTTTCTCGATCATCTTTTTCTTGATTATGGCGAGACCGTGCTTGGGCGTGGCCCAATCGCAGGACATCTGAATCAAACCGCATTTAACAATTCGAGACATTTTTTGCTCCTCCTAAACTCTTTCTAGCCGTGCATCCGTTTATAAACTTCCGTATACCCCTTCATCCCTTGGTTGCAGTACTCCTCCCAGCTCAAAGGCTTCAGTCCGGTCTTAACCTCTTTCATGCTGATGCAGCCATCCACCGGGCAGACAATCGCGCAGAGATTGCAGCCCACGCAATCCTCTGCCGTGACGCTGGGCTTCCTCCCGTTTTTGCCTTTGCCGCTTAATTCAATGCACTGATGCGCCGTATCATTACAGGCGACATAACATAAATCGCAGGAAATGCATTTGGCATGATCGATATGCGCCGTTGTTTTGTGGTGAAGATTAAGATTTTTCCAATCCACGATGGCAGGCGCGGACTTGCCGATGAAATCGGAGAGCTTGTTAAAGCCCTGGGTTTCCATCCAATCCTCAAGCCCTGCGTTGAGCTCATCGATGATTCTGAAACCATAGTGCATAACGGCAGCGCATAATTGAACGGAGGAAGATCCTAAAAGCATAAATTCCACTGCGTCAGCCCAGGTGGAGATGCCGCCGATCCCCGAAATAGGCAGACCAAGCGTGTCTGGATCGGTGGCGATTTGACTGACCATGTTCAAAGCGATTGGTTTTACCGCCGGTCCGCAATAGCCGCCGTGGGCCGCTTTCCCCCCCACCGCGAATT
>MGUO01000292.1:0-847 GCA_001800015.1 Elusimicrobia bacterium RIFCSPHIGHO2_02_FULL_57_9 | reverse complement strand
CGCCCCCGGCCTTGGCCGCGCGCGCGGCAAAGCGCACATCCGCCACATTCGGCGTCAGCTTGACCAGGACAGGAATCGTGGATTTCTCCTTGACGAATTCCGTCACCATTTTGACGTATTCGGGAACCTGGCCCACCGCCGAACCCATGCCGCGTTCGGACATTCCGTGGGGGCAGCCGAAATTAAGCTCGATGCCGTCGCTGCCGGCCGCGATGACTTTTTTGACGATGTCGTGCCAGGCCTTCCTTTCGCAAGGAACCATCAACGAGGCGATCACCGCGTTTTTCGAGAATTTCTTTTTGACTTCGTAAATCTCCCGCAGGTTGTCTTCGAGGGGCCGGTCGGTGATCAGTTCGATATTGTTAAACCCCGCGGCTTTCTGAGCGCCGATATCCAAGGATCCGTAGCGCGAGGTCACGTTGATAACCGGCGGGTCCTGGCCCATGGTTTTCCAGACAGCCCCCCCCCAGCCGTATTCAAAAGCGCGCATAACCTGCTCGCCGGAATTGGTGGGCGGGGCCGAGGCCAGCCAAAAGGGATTGGGAGACTTAATGCCGGCGCAGTTGGCGGAAATATCAACCATGGCGAGCCGCGATGGGCGCGATTTTTCGCCCGTTGATGTTGGATATCCAGTAATCATTGCCGGGCGGCAATGGCTTGGCGGGCTGCAGCAGGCGGGCAATGCCGTAGGCCGCCCTTTTGCCGTCGGCGGCGGCATTAACCACTTCTTTTCCGCCGTTGACGGCGTCTCCGCCCGCGAAAACCTTGGGATGCGAAGTCTGCAAGGTCTCGGCGTTGACCTCAATGCGTCCGTCCGCCGAGAGCTTAAGGCCGAAGGCCTTAGCCA
>MGUO01000291.1 GCA_001800015.1 Elusimicrobia bacterium RIFCSPHIGHO2_02_FULL_57_9 | reverse complement strand
GACCAGGAAACCTTGCTCCTCATGGAAACCGGCTGCGGCCCGTCGTGCGGCTTGGCCCGCGTCCTTAAGGCCCGGCACCGGCTGGATGTCCTCTTCCAGCCACAGGCGCGTCGCCAGGCGCCCGGCACTGGGCGCTCCCGCTAGGGCTGCGGCCTCGATCTTGACCTCGTTGTCCGCCGCGTAACGGCGCAGCCACTCGAGGGCCTGTCGTTGGGCCGCCTGGGGGCGCGCGGGGACGAAATGACGCTGCGCGCGCTCGCCGTCGAGCACAACGGCTTCAAAGCCGCCCTGAGAGAAGCTCAAAGCGGCAAAGACCGCTGCGGGCATAGGGCGCAACTGCGCGCCTGCCGTCGCCTTCGGCGCGCGCAGGCGATGCAGCGGCATCAAGCGGGCCGGCGCGGACCAAACCCCGACCGGCAAACTCCCCGCCGCCAAAAGCAGCGCCAAAAGGCACGAGAAGGTCGAACGCATGGCGGGGGCAGGTTCCATGCTTGGATTATAGGGCGACAGGCTCTATTGGCGCATGAGCCGGAAGACCTAGACGACCGGCGGCAAATGGACTACCGGCTTTCAGGTCTTTTAGCGGGATAAAATATCGAGCAGCGCGCGGGAGAGGCGGCGCTTTTCAACCTCATCGAGAAAGCGCAGCTCCGCCCAGTAATAGCCGTCGGCGTCCTGCCGCGCGTCGATGATTTCGGCGGAAAGGGCTTTGAAGGCCTCATCGCCCACCTCGAAAGAGAGGGCCAGCTTCTCGCCGCGCTCAAGCAGCGCTAAGCTGGCGACCTTTCCCCCTGAGGCGAAGAGCTCCATGAAACGGCCCCAGGCATCAAGCCTGCCCGCCGGAGCGGGAAAGCAAAGCGCCACCGGCACGGCGCGGGCCGAAGAGGCCGTCATGATCAGAACCTCACCACGGCATGGCGGAATACCCGGGCCGGTCCCGACTCGCGCTCTTTTTCGCCCACGGTCCAGAAGCGCTCGCCGTCCCAGCCCAAGCCGACGGGCTTGAATCGCCCGTCGCGGTACTCGGGCAGGGGCACGCGGCCCACGGCCTCATCCGGCCGCTCCAGATTATGCTGGATCAACTCGCGGTTGGCGGCATCCAAAGACCACAGGGTTTTGCCGTCGAAGACAAGCGCGGCGGGCCTAAATCCTGGATAAGGGTAAGAGGCGACAAGGCTTAACTGGAAATCGATCAGGTGCTTGTGCAATTGATTGAGGCGGCTGTCGCAAGTCCACAAATAAAGCCCGTCAAAGGCCATGCCCAGGGTGTTGGGCGCGGCGTCTTTGTATTTTTCGAGCGGGGTCAAGGCCGCGTTCTTCATGCGCCGGATAATCATGCCGGATGCCGCGACCGTCCAAACCGCGTCGGTGGCGAAGGTGAGAGCCACCGGCGTTTCGGCGGTCAAATGCACCAGGCGGCGCAGGGCCAAGCCGTTGGCATCATGCAAATAAAGGGATTGGGTAAACCAATCCACGATCCAGAGCTCCTTGCCGTCAAAGCCCATGGCCGCTGGATGCTTATAGGGCAAATCCCAGAAATCGCGCGCGGCCAGGGCTTGCGCTTTGAGCCAAGCCTGGCGCTTAAGCGCCAGGGCGCTGAAGCACACCGCGAAAAAGGCCAAAACGAAGAAAAAATATAAAAGGACGCTGCGCGGCCGCGGCGGGGTTTCCACGGAAAAAGCGGTTCCCTGCAGGCGCATAGTCTTGGCCAGGCAGGCGCGGATGTTTTCCCGGGTCCAAGGAGGGGCGATCACTTCGGCCGCGCCCTGGCGCATCAGGGCCACGGCGCGGTTGGCATCCCGGTTTTTAAGGGCGACGACCACCGGCAGCAAAGGAGAGACCCGGGACATCTCGCGCATTACGCTTTGCGCGTCCTGCTCCGAGGAATCGACCACCAGCATCAAGCGCGGCCGGTTCTCGCGCAAAATCTCAAGGGCCTGCTCAAGCCGGGGCGCGCCGTGGACCAGATGCCCCGACTCCCCGGCGATCAAAGACAGCCGCGCGCGCTCGTCTTCATCCGCGCAAACAACGCCGATAATAGCCATGGCGATCTATGTCACTTTTTCGGCTCGGGAATAAGCAAAACGGCCCCTTCCTGCGGCAAGCCCCGCTCGATCCTGGTCCGATTGGCTTCGTAAATCTGCTCCCAGAGCTCGGGGTCGTTGTAATAAGTCTTGGAAAGCGAACGCAAGGTGTCGCCCGCAACCACCACATGTTCGCGCGGCCATACTGCCGGCGCCGCTGGCGCCGGCTTGCGCACAGCGCTCGGCAGCGGGGCAGGCTCAATGGCCGCCTTTTTCTGGATTTCAGCTTCCTTTAAATCGTAGTCTGTCTGTTCCTTCTTTTTCTGCAAGAGCCGGTACTCATCCTGCAGCTCGCGCACGCGCTTTTCCAGGACGCGTAATTGCCCGTCGGCAATATCGCGGTTGGTCTGGGCTGTCCTGGTTGCGGCGGCCAAGGCCTTGCGGTTTTCCTCCAACTTCTCGATTTCGGCCTTCAGGCTCTCGGATTGGCTGGCGGCCTGGCCCACGAAACTGCCGAAAAAGGCCGGCGCGCCGAAACGGGCGCTCAAGCCCGCCTGATAGGCGCCCGCCTGGCGGTTAATGCTGTTGGAAGGAAACGTCATGGCCACATCCAGAATCACGGGGGAAAAATTGATGCCGAAGCCGAACGCGACCTGGCCGACGTGGTCGAGTTGAAAGCCCCGGCCCATGCGGGCTTTAAGCAGCCCCTGGAAAAATGCCGCTTCTATGCCGGGATAAAACTCGCTCAGGCCCGAGCGCACGCGCAGGTCCCCGGCCGCGGTCAGCCATTTGTCCCATAAATAGGCGGTTCCCAAAGTCAGGGTGGGGCGGGGAACGCCCAGAGGGGTGGTCAGATCGCTCACCGCCAGCGCGCCGCTTAACCCACTGTTGGAGCGGGCGAGGATGCCGCCGTCGAACCCGGCCCCGAATTTGCCGTCGTTTGGGCCCGGGCTTCTATTCACGTTTATGAACTTAAAATTGCCCCCCACTTTCAAGGGTTTGGCCAGCGGCAATTGCGGGATTTTCACTTCCTGGGAGTAGTGAAATAGAAAGATGTCCTTGTCGCCGCTGAAGGTCTGCCTGGCGGCGTAATAAGCCGCGCCCACCGTGGCCGTATTGATGGGCTCAAAGGGCCGCATATAGGTCAAAGCCCCGACGGTCATGGTGCCCACCGGAGAGGCCAGGCGGCCGAGGCTCGTGCCCAGTTGGGTATAAGGGACATTGGCCGTGCCGGCGGGATTAAAAAACATGGCATACGGGTCATCGGCCACCGCGGAAAAAGCCATGCCCATGCCCATGGCCTTGGGGCCGGGAATGAAATCGTAGAAATTAGAGGCCCGAAGCGGCGTTAAAATAGCTGAAAGAGCCGAAAAAATCAGTAAAAGCAAGAGCCGCGCCATGGGTCGATTATACTTAAAAAAAGTAACGAGAATATTGCGTGCCTGTCGCGCGAGATTTGATATGTCCTGTTTAGCGAGAATAGAAATGTCCGGTTCCGGCGTACAATACCTCTTCGAGGGTGGAGGGGTAAATGGGAAAG
>MGUO01000290.1:2944-6443 GCA_001800015.1 Elusimicrobia bacterium RIFCSPHIGHO2_02_FULL_57_9 | reverse complement strand
CGAGCTTGCGGCGCAAATTGTTGACGTGGACGTAAAGGCTTTCCGAGGTCACTTCCTTGCCGCTTTGGGCCAAGGAGTCCGCGAGCATGCGATGGGAGAAGACATAGCCGCGCCGCTCCACGAACATTCTCAGCAAGTCAAACTCGGCCGGGGTCAGCACCACCCTCTTGCCCTTGACCGTCACTTCGCGCTGGTCCAAATCCAAGCAGATATCGTCGGTCTCGATGCGCCTCATGGGCTGGTCCGAATGCCGCAGGCAGCGCCTGGGTCAGCGGAAACATACCGGTTTCCGGCTACCTCTCCGGCAACTAGCTCAATCTCTCGGGTTCCGGTACGCTTTCCGGCAATCTTTCAATAAACGATTACTGAATCCTCGACTATTGCGAGCGAAGATTCTTCGGCGCGGCCGGCGCGATGCTGTCCGAACCACCATAGTTTCCCGCCGCGAACTCCGCCTCGGTAGGGATCTTCAGAATGTAAACGTCTACCCGCGGCTGTCCACCAATGGTGGCGGCGTTCTCCCAATTGGAGGACCAGGCGAAGTAGCGTCCTGTTGGCGAGACAGAGCCTTTTGGCGCCGAGCGATACGAGTTGGAGTTCCCCCAGGTGCGGGTCCGATGGTGAGCCAGCCGGCGGTATTTCCCGTACGTGCCCCTGGGCGTGGAGCCGTCGGTCCAGACCTTCCAGATCTCGTCGAAGAAGGGCCTCCAGGCCCCGGTCTGGTCGGAACCGACATAAAAGCTGAAATAGGCGGGCTGGGGCGGAGCGTCTGCATCCGAGAGGTTTTGCCAAGACCAATGCCCGCTGGGCCATGCGGCGGTCGCGGTCTGATGCTTGATGTTGCAGATGAAGGCGCTGGCCTGGTCGGCCGTCTTCGTGCCATTGGCAAAATTCCGCAAGTCCCAGACGGCATAGTGACCCGAGACTTCGGGAGCGTTGGCGGCGACGAGATGAGTGTTCGGTCCGAAGTCTTCATGCGCGATGGTGACGGTAAAGTCCTTGTCATTATACGGAGAGGTCGGATTGCTCGCGAAATCCCATAGAAGTCCTCGATTGACGCCCGTGAGCGGAGTGATCACGAGGTAGGCGCCGTCTCTGGTGAGGTGCACTTCATCCAGCCCGCGGGCGGAGTAATCGCGCACATAGAGCAGGTTCAATGTTCGATCGTAGACGGCAAAGCGGTTTAGTGACACCGGGAGGAGCGTCCACGCAAAATACCGATCAGCACCGTCCATCGACATCTGCCAGAATCCGGTTGCGCTGGGAGTGGCCGGGCCGAAGTCCGGTCCTGTCCGAATGCGGCTCGTGAGATTTACTTCTGGGACCGAGGCGCCTTCGGCCGCGAGGCTGTAGAGGTTCAAATCTCCGCTGGAGCATCCCCACAGCTTGTTGTTCGTGACGCGGCTCCAGATCAAGCCCTCGGGGTTAAGGTCCGTGCCTCCCGATTGCAGGTTGCGCATGTTCGTTGCGGCGTCTTTCGCCCAATCCCAAAGCATCTTGATGCAGGATCCGAGGTTCCCCCCCGCGAAACGGCAGACCCAGAGCATGTCCCCATCCTTGCTCCAGATGGGCCAGTAGGCGTAGGGGACGGTGGAGCTGTCGGCGTTTGATGAATCGGTCAGCCGGTAGATCTTCGTGCCGAACGCGGGATCGGTGTACCACTGCCCGGCCGCCGGCTGGGGAACTGCGGGAATCATCCGGATTGTTTCGTCATTGAGGTTCGTCGCCGCAGAAAACGAAGCGGCCCGGCAGGGTAACGAGTAGGCCCCAATTTGCAGGCCCGCCAGCATAAGCGCGCGGCTCATTTGGCTCAAGCTGCTCATATCCCCCCCTAAACGATTACCGAATTCTTAGCCCTTTGGGCTTGGCCGGCGGGGCGGCGGCAGGAGACGCGCCGCCGGTCAAAAGCTGGCTGGGAACTTTGACCAAGAAGATGTCCTTGCGGCCGCTTCCCGCCATGTTGCTCCCCCAGACAAAATATTGGCCCGTGACATCGAGGTTGCCTTTCGGGAGCCTGGCATATGACGAGCTTCCTCCCGGCCCGTTGAGATCGACCATCACGGGCGCGACGATGAGAAAATTATTCGAGGTGTCCAGGCGGAAACATAGGATCTCGTTTGAATGGGTCTTGGCGGGATCGGTATCCGCGTTGCTCCCGCAGGCGTATTGTTGATCCGGCGGCACCCCCGCTTTGGCATTGCCGTGGGCGATGTGGGCCGGACCTCCGCCGCTAGGCAGGCTGTAAGGGTTGGTGTAGTACACGCGCGTGCCCTGCATGGGATTGTCGGCGAACTTCCATAGCTTGGAGACGCCCCAATAATTGTCCCAATTATCGTGCCCCACCTGGTAGCCGTAACCGTTGTCGGAATGCCCCGTGGCCCCATCCTGGTCCAATAGGGTTTTCTCGGCTCCGGTCCGAAGGTCGATGATGCGGTTGTCCGTCCCATAAAGGCCGTCCACATCTTCTTTGATCAGGAGCCAGTTGCCGCCCTTGTCCACCTGGCATTCGTCAAATGTGCCCTTTTTGGGATAAAACGTGAGCTGGCCCGTGCTCTCGCTGAAAACGATGCACCCCAAATCATCGTAGTTATTGGCCGGATCCTTCAAGGTGGCGGAGTGTACCTTGTCGTCATTGCTTGAATGCGCCTGAAAAATCGTTTTCCCCGGAAATTGGCCGGACACGCTGAAGGCGGTCTGAAACTGCTTCGTTACCACGTCATAACGCCGGAGATCCGAGCCGTCGGGAATATAAAGCATATGCGGCTGGGTCGCGCTGAAGTACCATGTTTCCGGAGCGGCCCAAGTGAGATAGTGGCTCGGCGGGAAGAGGGGCCCCAGCTTTGCCACTTGATCGGTGAGTTTGTCGTAGCTGAAAAGCGACGGGCCGGCTCCGCCCGCGTTTTTATTGAGCCCGACGACTATCAGAATGGTCGAGCTGCTCACGTGATTGTTGGTGACCCGCCAGTACGAATAGCCGACGCCAAACACGCAATCCGTCGCTCCCGCGCAATCGCTCGGGTCCGTTATCCTCACCGCCGCGGTGTTATAAGGCGCCGGGAAGGTGAATTTCCCTCTGGCGAGGGGCAGGAAGGATTGGATTTGGGCCGTCGTGGGGGGCGGCCGGCTGGGCACCGTATCGGCTTTCTCCACAAAACCCCCGGGGAAATTCTGGGCCCGCAGAAATAACGCACAAAAAGCAAGCTGCAGACCGGACAGCACAAGCGCGCGCCTCACCCGGCTCAGATTTTCCATGCCCCCCCAAAAAACCCACGGCCCGGCGCAATGATTGTAGCAGATAGCCGTTAAATTACAGTTAAACTGAAGATAAAATCTTGGTAAAGGATGCTCCTGGAATCAAGATCTGCGTGGAATAAAATTAGGTAAAATTCTCAAATTGGGCGCAACGGGAAACTGAACGAGGTCCTTGACGGGCACGCCATCATGCTGATAGCAGGGTCTGGCAACAGAGGTCCCCGCGGCTTTGCCGTGCCTAAGGGCA
>MGUO01000290.1:0-2871 GCA_001800015.1 Elusimicrobia bacterium RIFCSPHIGHO2_02_FULL_57_9 | reverse complement strand
GCTAAAGCATTTCCTTATCGCGTCGTTGCCTCGCGACTCCCGTCGCGAGGTGGTCCTGGGAAATTCCGTGGGCAAGCCCAGATTGACCAACACCCGCTGCAATTGCGCGTTTTGGGTGATAACGGCGACGGGGGCCATCTCGGTTGCGCAGGCAGGGCACAACAACGCATCGACCTCAAGACGCGCCGCAACAGCGGATGGGGGCACTCATATATTACGATTCGACCCTCTCTCATGTTGCGCATAATTTATGGATGACCCGATGACGCCGAGCAGGCGGCAGGAGGCCGCATCGGCGATTGCCTTGCGATAGACGCTGCTTGAAACGCAGCCGCCCAAAGCCAAACCGGCGCAACAGCTCAAGAGTTGTTTGCATTTCATTGGGATGACCTCGCGGCGCAAATATCCGGTCACGGATTTGCGCGGTCGCCGGAATATGAGACAACTAGGAGCCTGGTTCCGTCCGGTTTTAGCAGTAGTAGAATCAGTTAGAGTCCAGCCTGTTTTGTTTTCTAAATCCCGCTTTTTCTCCAGATTAAGTAAAATGCCCCTGTGCGCAAGATTTTAGTCTTCGGCGGCAGCTTCGACCCGCCCCATCTCGGCCATTGCGCGCTTCTGCTCTCCGCGGCCAAGACCCTGCGCCCCGACGGCATCCTTATAATACCCGCTTACCGCGCTCCATTAAAAAATCCGGCCGGAGCGTCCGCGGCCCACCGTTTAAAAATGATCCATTCGGGATTATTGCCGTCCTTGCCGGCCTCCTGGCGCCGGATAACGCGTTTGGACTTAAGCGAAATTAACGGCAAACGGCGGGTTTACACGGTTGAAACATTGCGCCGGCTTAAACGCCTACACCCGAAAGCCGAGCTGCATTTTGCCGTGGGATCCGACTCAGCCGCCGATTTCCATCGCTGGAGAGATCCGGAATCTCTTAAAACCTTGAGCCGCTGGTGGGCCGCCAACCGCCCCGGACATTTCTTGGCGGCGCGGGACTTAACTTTCTTTAAACGCCTGCGCCATGCCATGCCCGATATCTCCTCCACCGAAATCCGCAGCCGCCTGGCCTTGGGTGACGGGGCCCGGAAATATCTGGCGCCGGCGGTGCATGCCTTTATAAAACGACACGGGCTTTACGGCGAGAATTTGCCCGATCGATTAAAGACCCAAATCAAATCCCGGCGTTTCAAGCATTCTCTGGCGGTGGCGCGGCTGGCCGAACAATTGGCAAGACGCTGGGGACTTGATCCCGCGAAAGCCCGCCTGGCCGGGCTCTTGCATGACTGCGGCCGATCGATCCCCGCGCCGGACATGGCTGGCTATGCGCAGCGCCGACGCCTGGCCGTTCCCTTTCTTGCCGCTGTGAGCCGGCGGCAGCCTCTTTTATGCCACGCTTATGTCAGCGCCGATATCGCCCGCCGCCGCTTCGGCGTAAGCGATCCGGCGATATTAAGCGCTATATCCAAACATACCTTGGGCGGCCGCTCCATGTCCGCGCTCGATCGGCTCATTTATACGGCCGACGCCGCCTCCACGGACCGCAATTACCCGGAAGCCAAAAAAATAAGGGCCCTGGCCTTTCAAGATATTGATGCGGCTTTCCGCGCCTGCGTGCGTCAGAAGCTTTGCCACGCCCTGTCCCATGACGCCTGGATTCATCCTTTGACGCTGCAATTATGGAATTCCCTTCAGAAATAACCGCGGCGCAGCGCCGCCTAGCGGCGGCCCTCATGGCTGCCGCCCTCGTCCTGGCCTGGGTTGAAAACCGTTCTCCGCTAGCCAGGGCCCTGCGCGCAGGCACGCCCTGGTTTTGCTGGACCTCCCTAGAAAACCAAGGGCAAGACAGCCCCCGGCTGTTCTTGGCCGTCTATCAGCCCGCCCAACGCGCTCTGGAGCTGATTTATTTTCCGAAGACGGCGCGCATTGCCGACGCCCAAAAACTGCTCGGGGAACAGGCCGGGGCCCTGGCCCCCCCCGTGGACAATTTCATCCAATCAAAGCCCGCATCCCTGCCGCAAGCGGACCCGGTCGCGGCGGCCAAAGAATGGATCATGAGGCAAGATTGGATCGGCGCGGATTTATCCTCCAATATTCCTTTTTTCGACCTTCTTTTAGCCGCCCTGGAAATACGCCGCTTCGGGGCCGATTCCCTGCGCCCCGCCTGGCTGCCCGAGCCGGACTCGCGCCGCGAATTTATCGCCGGCTTTTTGAGCTCGGCCGCTCCGGAATCGGGGAGGGCCGTCACCGCTGAGGTTTTCAACGCTTCCGGACGCAAGGGTCTCGCCTCGCAGGCGACAAAAATCCTAAGATTAAGCGACGTGGATGTGATTAATTATGGAAACTTGGCCCAACGCCGCGCAAAGACCATGATTTACGACCGAACCGGACGCTTTCAAAACGCAATTTTGGTGCGGCAAATATTGGGCTGCTCCTCCGCGGACGCCGTCACCCAGATTGCTCCCAAGAAGATGATCGACGTCACGGTGATTATCGCCGAAGATTGCAACTTTCAGGAGAACTAGGAGAACTATGGAACTCGTTGAAATTCTAAAAACAGCCGTGCAATCCGGCGCCAGCGATATACACCTGGTCATCGGCAAATCTCCCATGATGCGCTTAAACGGGGAGGTAACCGAAATTCCGGGAACCTCCAAAATAAACGCGGATGAATCGAAACGCCTGATTTACTCCATCCTCTATGAGGAGCAGCGCGCCAAATTCGAGGCGAACTGGGAACTGGACTGCTCTTTCGCGATCACGGGCCTTTCGCGCTTCCGAGTCAATGTTTTGCTGCAGAAAAACGGCGTGGAGGCCGTGATGCGCGTCATTACCTCCGGCATCCCCACCCCCGAGCAACTGCGCCTGCCTCCCGCG